>URNK01000266.1 GCA_900549195.1 uncultured Collinsella sp. | reverse complement strand
GCGCTAGTCTCGTGGGCTCGGAGATGTGTATAAGAGACAGGGGTGACAGCTACCGCATCTACACGTTGCTGGGCGACGGCGAGTGCGAGGAGGGCCAGGTGTGGGAGGCGGCCATGTTTGCCGGCAACCATGCGCTCGACAATCTTGTTGCCGTCGTCGACCACAACGGCTTGCAGATTGACGGCACGATCGATGAGGTCAACTCGGCCATGCCGCTCGCTGACAAGTTCCGCGCCTTTAAGTGGCATGTGATCGAGCTAGCCGATGGCAACGACATGACACAGATTGAGGCGGCTTTCGCCGAGGCTCGTGAGGTGACCGGCGTGCCCGTCGCTATCATCGCCGAGACGGTGAAGGGCAAAGGCGTCTCCTTTATGGAGAACCAGGTTGGCTGGCATGGCAAGGCGCCCAACGATGAACAGTTTGAGCAGGCCATGGCCGAGCTTGCGGCAGCAGGAGAGGAGCTCTAATGGCAGAGGTCAAAAAAGTCGCCACGCGCGTAAGCTACGGCGAGGCGCTCGTCGAGCTGGGCAATGAGCACGATGACTTTGTAGTGCTCGATGCCGACCTGGCTGCCGCTACGCAGACGGGTAAGTTTAAGGCTGCGCACCCTGAGCGCTTCTACGATGCCGGCATTGCCGAGAGCAACTTGATGGGGCTCGCCGCCGGCATTGCGACCACGGGCCACGTCGCCTTTGCGAGCACCTTTGCCATGTTCGCCGCCGGCCGCGCGTACGAACAAGTGCGTAATTCCATTGGCTATCCGCACCTCAACGTCAAAATCGGTGCCACGCATGCGGGTATCTCGGTCGGTGAAGACGGCGCCACGCATCAGTGCTGCGAGGACATCGCGCTCATGCGCACGATCCCGGGTATGACGGTAATCGTTCCCGCCGATGACATCGAGGCTCGCGCTTGCGTGCGCGCCGCCTATGAGTTTGAGGGACCGGTCTACATGCGCTTCGGACGCCTGGCAACGCCGGTCATTAACGATCACGAGGACTATGAGTTCAAGATTGGTCGCGGCGTGGTCGTGCGCGAGGGGTCCGATGTGACCATCATCGCTTGTGGCCTTATGGTCGCCGAGGCGCTTGAGGCTGCCGAGGCGCTCGCTGCCGATGGTATCGATGCCGAGGTCATCAATATGCACACGATCAAGCCGCTTGATGAGCGCCTGGTGGTTGCCAGCGCCAAGAAGACCGGTCGTGTGGTCACTGCCGAGGAGCATTCGATTATCGGTGGTCTTGGCGAGGCCGTGGCCTCGGTGCTCGCGGAGCAGCATCCGGTGCCGATGCGTCGCGTCGGCGTGCGCGATGTGTATGGCGAGTCCGGCCCTGCGGTCGATTTGCTGCACAAGTACGGTTTGGACACCGACGGCATCGAAGCTGCGGTCAGGTCCGTGTTGTAAGGAAGGTTTCCATGGGATTTGTATCTGCCAACCAAGTGACAATCGGGTATACCGCCGCCTCGCGCGAGGACGCCCTACATTATTTGTCCGAGCAGGCCATCGAGCTCGGCTTTGCCGATGACGCATCTGCCGTAGAGGCCGCCTTCATTGCTCGCGAGAACGAGGCCGAGACCGGCCTTGTCGCCGGTTTTGCCGTTCCGCATGCCAAAAGCGACGCGATCCACACGCCGGGCGTTGCCGTGCTTAAACTGACCGAGCCCGTTGAATGGCCGAGCTTCGATGGGGTGCCCGTCGATGTTGCGCTCGCGCTGTACGTGCCTGCCGGCGAGGCTGGAACCACGCATCTGCGCCTGCTCTCCAAGGCTGCCGTAATGCTGATGGACGCCGGCTTCCGCGACAAGGTGCGCGCGAGCACCGATCCCGTTGAGATTGCGGAGCTCATCAATAGCGGACTCGAAGACTAGAACGGTCATCCCGTTCAATCAATCGATCCTTCTCCAAGGAAAAGGGCCGCGACGCCATATAGGTGTCGCGGCCCTGTTTCAAGACTTTAGTCCGCTGGCCGCGCAGCGGCCAGCTTTAAACCACCCGCT
>URNK01000265.1 GCA_900549195.1 uncultured Collinsella sp. | reverse complement strand
GTAAGGAGTCGTCGGCAGCGTCAGATGTGTATAAGAGACAGACCCCACGCGAATCATTACATGAATCCCGATGGCCCACGACAGCCCCCTTCAGTTGCGGTGGAATAGTCCCTGTTTAAGCCCTATTCTGCCGCAAACAGGAACTATTCCACCGCAAATTATAAAAGGGTCACGAGGAGCGCGTTTTGCCGAAGGCCTTAAGCACTGCCGTCACGGGTCCAGGCTGGAAGCGTCGGCGCACGTCATCGAGACGCTCGGGGATATCGATATGCTGTGGGCAGTGGCGCGCGCATTTGCCGCACTTGACGCAATTGCTCACCAGCTTGGCCTCGCTTGTACGCACCGCGCTCGCCGTAAAGTACTGCGATAGACCCGTAAACCAGCTGTGCGCATAACTCGCGCTGTAGGCGGCAAAACATCCAGGGATATTGATGCCTTTAGGGCACGGCATGCAATAGCCGCATCCCGTGCAGGGCACGCGATTCGATTTCTCAAACTCTCCCAGCACACGTGCGATGGTATCGAGCTGCTCTGTCGTCATCGAATCCGGCAGTGCGCGATCCGCCAATGCCGCGTTCTCGTCCACCTGCGCGGTATCGGTCATACCCGAAAGTAGCATCGTCACCTGAGGATGATTCCAGACCCACGAAAGACCCCAGGCGGCAGGAGTGCGCAAATGCGGGTCACGGGCACTATCGAGCACAGCGCGGGCCCGTGGCGGCAGCTTGCCCGCTAAACGCCCGCCCAGCAGTGGCTCCATCACAAACACCGCGAGGCCTCGCTCGGCGGCGGCCATGAGCCCCGCTGCTCCCGCCTGATATCGCTCTCCAGCGTAATTGTACTGGATCTGGCAAAAGTCCCACTCATATGCATCGAGCATCGTCAGGAAATCCGCCGCGCTGCCGTGGTACGAAAAACCAATCTGGCGAATGCGCCCCGCCGCCTTTTGACGCGCGATCCAGTCCTCGATGCCCAACGCCACCACACGTTCCCACTGGGCGGGCGAGGTAATGTTGTGCATGAGGTAATAGTCGATACGGTCGGTCCGCAGGCGACGCAGCTGCTCGTCGAAGAACCGATCGAAATCCTCCGCGCATTTGCACGAAGCATGCGGCAGCTTGGTTGCGAGCAAAACCTGGTCGCGCAAGCCCAGGCGCTCAAGCGACGCACCCACGCACGCCTCGTTACCGGGATAGAGATAGGCCGTGTCCAGGTAGTTAATCCCCTGCTCCACCGCACGGGAGATGATGGCGTCGGCAGTCTTCGCATCCGGGCGTCCCGGCGCACCGGGAAACCTCATGCAGCCCAGCCCCAACGCCGAGATACGGTTGCCGCTTTTGGGGTCAACGCGATATTGCACGGCCCCTCCCTTCGCCATCAGCGCCCCGGCAAGGCGAAACACAATGGTCACGCAGCCGAAACATCGTGGAATCGCAATTGAGAACGTATCGTAACGCAGCAGAAATCAGGCCGTCACGGCACCGCTTTAACATCAGCAAAAAGCCCGATGAAAGGAGTCACCCATGCCCGCGCTCGACCTTTGGAACCTCGCATCCCAGCTCAAAAGCACCGATTATCGCTGGATCGACCTCACCCACACGCTCTCGTGCGACACCCCGCACTGGTTTGGCTTTAAGCCGTTTGAGTCCACCAAGCTCTTCGACTATCTGCCAAACACGCCCGGGGACATGCTCGCGCCCATGCGCTGCTTTCAGTATTCGGTCGCTTCGCAGTACGGCACGCATGTCGACGCTCCGCGGCATTTCCACGTTGAGGGTCGTTCTCTCGGCGAGATCGAGCCCATCGAGTTTATGCATCCGCTCTGCGTGATCGACAAGCACGAGGAATGCGCCGCAAACCCCGACTTTATCCTAACCGTCGATGACCTCAAAACTTGGGAGGACGAGCACGGTCGCATTCCCGAGGACGCTTTCGTCGCCTTCCGCTCCGACTGGTCCAAGCTCTGTCTCTTATACACATCTGACGCTGCCGACGACTCCTTACGTGTAGAT
>URNK01000264.1 GCA_900549195.1 uncultured Collinsella sp. | reverse complement strand
GAGATGAGCGCTAGTCTCGTGGGCTCGGAGATGTGTATAAGAGACAGGCTTAAACTCCTCGACACCCGAACGATGCTTGTAGTCGATTACCACGGCGCGATTCTCGGCATCCACATCTACGCGGTCGATGCGCCCGCCGAGCGGCCAACCGGCATACTCGACCTGGAGCTCGTTGAACGCAAACTCCAGGTAGCGCGGGGCAAAGGGGGCAAGTGCCTCGGACTCGTAGGCAAGCACGCCCTCCAACTGCGGCAAGATCTCGGCCACCTGACGCTCCTCCACCGGGGAGAGCGGCACCAGCGGGCCCTCGGCACCGCGCTTGCCGGCGTGCTCGGCCAGGGTCTCGGCAAAGACCTCGCGCAGCAGCTCCTGCGCGCGCGGCAAATTCATGGGCGTCACGCGCTCCATGCCCTCCTGCGGAAAACGTGCATGCAAGTGCTCCAGCACGTCGTGGACAAAGTTACCCTTCTCCATATTGCCAAAGCCGGCGTCGATCGACTGGGGCTTCACGCGGTACGAGACGAACCAGCATAGCGGGCAGGTCGAATAGGCCTCGATCTGCGAAGCGGACGTCAGGCGCGGCACCAGCGGCGCGTCCTCACCCTCGCCATCGCGACGGCGCAGGACCAGATACGGAATGGCTTCATCGCTCAGGTGCTGAGGAGCTTCGCAGGTCACGCGCTCGCGCCTAAGACCTTCGCCTGCCGCGGGATCAAAGTCAGCGATGATATCGCCCTCGCCCACGCGCGTGGGTTTGACAGCGCCAGAGGCCTTAGCGTTGCCAGCGGCCCTAGCGTTGCCAGCGGCCTCGGCATGCGCCCGCAACTCGGTCCATACGGCTGCCGGGTAGCACTCGCGTGCCTGGCGATCGTGCGTCACGCGGGCGAGCGCGACCGGACCGCTCGCCGCCTGCATTGCACGGCCAAAGCGCACGCGCAGAAGAGCGGCAGGCTCCAAAGACACGCCGTCGCGGCGCAGCTCGGCTGTCAACGTGGCAAGCGGGCCCTCTTCGTGCGAAAGCGGATAGCTGTCCAGGTCGACATCGGCAAACAGCACGGCATCGTAGCTGCCGGGGCGCAGAACCGCCGCATCGGCAAGCGGAGCAAAACGAACCTGAGCACGTGGCGTGCGATCGACCTCGTAGGTCTCGTAATCGTAAGCGGTACTGCGCTTGTCCACCTTGGTTCGAACGCCGTCGAGAACCGGCACGGTCGCGGCCTGCGACACGTCGAGCGCGCGAGCATCATTCATAAGGATGTCGATGGCATGGCGCAGCAAAGCCGTCTCCGCCTGGCGACGGGCCTGGCCGTCAAGACCGCCTAGAGCGCGATCGGGCAGCGCCTCTGCAACGGCGAGCATGGCCTTGAGCGCCGTCACGGGTTTGTCGCGCCACAGCGCCTGAAACACGTCCGAGACCACGCATGGCACGTTCTTAAACCAGTTTTCTTCGCTGGCGGCCTTGCGGGCGCCCCTCACCTGGCCCTGCACGCTCTGCAGCAGGCTCTTGACGCCCGCAGTGGTCTTGCTGCGCGACAGGCGCATGTTCTTGTCGAAGCCGCGGGCGCTCGCGGCGTCAGTACCCGAAAGCGGGCTATAAATCCAGTCGGTAAGCTCTGGAGCGGGCCACCACTCGGTCTTGGAAGCGGTGCCCTCGTCGGCGGCTTTCATACGCTCGATCAGGTTGGCGAGCGCCGTAAACTGCCTGCCCGCGATGGACTGGGAAAACGCCGTGAACTCGGTCGTCTCGGACGCAATGTGACGCGCCGCCAGACGAGAGGCGAGCTCACCGAACAGCTGGGATGCCCGGGCAGAAACAACGAGCACGCGCACAGGGTCGGCGGGCGTTGCAGTAGCTTTATCGGCCTTGGACTCCTTGTGCGCTTTCACCAACTTATCGATGGCGTCCGCATAGACATGAGCACGGGCATGGGGGCCGGCGACCTCAATAAAGGCAGGCTGAGCGGCGGCCCCGCAAGCGACATCAGACGCGACGGCGTCCTCCCCCAGCGGCGCAATCTCAAAC
>URNK01000263.1 GCA_900549195.1 uncultured Collinsella sp. | reverse complement strand
GACCGACCAGGAAGACGAACTCGCCCGGATAGATCTCGATGTTGATGTCGTCGAGTGCAGGCTTGTTAGGCTGTGCCGGATAGATCTTGGTGACATGCTCCATAAGGATGACGGGCTCGACACCGGCCTGCTTGGCCATCTTCTTGCGGCTGGCCTGCGGATCGATGGGCGCAAACACCGACGTAAAATCGGGGTTGTTGAGCGCGTTATCGAGGCTTGCGACCTCGGCTGCCTGATCGCTCTCGACCACCGGGGCAGCAGGCTGCGTGGGGTCGGGAATAGCGGCAAAGAGACCGGACTGCGCAGGCTGAGGAGCCGGCGTCGCAGGGGCCAAGGGGTCGGGAATGCCGGCCATGGTAGGCTGCGGCGTGGCGGCACCAGCCTGAGGCTGCTCCACGCGAGCGGTCACGGCCTGAACGGGCTCAAAACCCGCCGTGCCGGAAAGCGCGACATCGCTGGTTGGATTGTAGGCAAAGGGATCGGATGCCGGCTGTGCCTGATCTGCCGGCTGAGCGGGGGCCTGAGCAACAGGCTGGCCCTCTGAATCCGGAGTGGCGAAACGACTGCCCTGGACGCCTGCCTGCGTCTTGGGGGCATCATCGCCCGCACCGGAGGTACGGAAGTGGTTACCCACTGGTGCTCCTTATCGTCGTGCGTTTAAACTACATGAGCGCTTTGTATTTTAGCAGTATTAGCTTTGCTGCACATAAGAAGCATGGCGTGCTTAGGGATCCCGTCGGCCGGGCACAGGGTTACTCTCCAAATCGTCCTCGGACATGTCGGAGCCCCCGCTGCGCGCTTCGCGCGGCAGGGGCTCCTCCGTCCTGCGGAAAGATTTGGAGAGTAACCCTGTGCCCGGCCTGCGATAACTAAGGGGTCGCCGCGTTTATCTTGGGGTGCTGCATATACAACGCTGGAAGGGTCTGAATTGCGCTTTGTCGATATATGCCCTTTTCCCTGATGGGACCGTGCTTGAGGGGCGTCTTCATGAGTTGCGGTGAAATAGGGACTGTTGAGCCTTTAAGCTGGCAAAACAGTCCTTATTTCACCGCAACTGAAACAGGGGCGCTCTCCAAGAGAGCGCCCCTGCCGGGTTTCCATAGTACTGGCGAAACAGTTTTATAGTTCTGACGAAGCAGTCCATGAAATCCGTCTTGCCTTATGCCAAGAACTCCTTGGTGGTCGCCACGATGTTGGCGGCGTCCAGGCCATACTTGTGCAAGAGCTCAGCACCCGGGCCAGACTCACCGAAGGTGTCGTTGACGCCGATCTTCTTGAGCGACGTCGGGCACTGCTCGCACAGGACGTCGGCAACGGCGCTGCCCAGGCCACCGATCACAGAGTGCTCCTCGACGGTCACGACGTGACCGGTCTTGGTGGCGCTCTTGACGATCAGGTCGGCATCGATGGGCTTGATGGTGTGCATGTTGATGACCTCGGCGTCGATGCCCTCGGCAGCGAGCTGCTCGGCGGCCTCGAGAGCCTCGCCGACCATCAGGCCGCAGGCAATGATGGTCACATCGGCGCCCTCGCGCATGACAATGCCCTTACCCAACTCGAACTTGTAGGTCTCGGGGTCGTTGATAACCGGCGAGGCCAAACGAGCGAAGCGCATGTACACCGGACCGTCGCACTCGTAGGCGGCGCGCGTCACGGCGCGGGCCTCGACGTCGTCGGCAGGAACGATCACAGTCATGCCAGGGATGACGCGCATCAGGGCGATATCCTCGCAGCACTGGTGTGTGGCGCCGTCCTCGCCCACCGAGATACCGGCGTGCGTGGCGCCAATCTTAACGTTGAGATGCGGGTAGCCGATGGAGTTACGGACCTGCTCAAAGGCGCGGCCGGCGGCAAACATGGCAAAGGTGCTCGCGAAGGCAACGCGGCCGGTGGTCGCGATACCGGCGGCGACGCCCATCAGGTTGCTCTCGGCAATGCCCACATCGAAGAAACGATCGGGGCAGGCGGCCTTGAACTTGCCGGTCTGCGTGGCGGCGGCCAGGTCGGCGTCGAGGACCACAAAGTCATCGTGCTCGTTGGCGCTGTCTCTTATACAC
>URNK01000262.1 GCA_900549195.1 uncultured Collinsella sp. | reverse complement strand
TGTAGGAGACACCGTCGGAGCTGGTGTCGTTGACCGGCAGCTCGGGCATCTCAAAGCCCACCTGCACGCCAGACTCGTTGAGGAAGCGCACGATGGCGCGCAGCTGGCTCTCGTAGCCGCTGCAACGGCAGAGGTTGCCGGCAAGCTGGCGCGAGAGCTCCTCGCGCGTGGCGACGAGGCTCGGGTCCTCCTTGGCGGCGCGGGCGAGCGCCAGCACGTTCATGATGAGGCCGGGAGCGCAAAAACCGCACTGCTCGGCGCCTTCGGCAGCCATCGCACGGGCCAGCGCCTCGGACTCGGCCTTAAGGCCCTCAAGCGTGGTGATGGTGCGACCCTCGACACGCGCCGCGGGAACCGAGCAGCTCAGAACTGGGTCGCCGTCGAGCCACACCGTACACAGGCCGCAGTTGGTGGTTTCGCAGGCGCAGCGCACCGACGCGCAACCCTGCTCGCGCAACAACGCAAAGAGCATGGTGTCGGGGGCAATCTGAACCTTGACCTTACGGCCGTTGAGCGTAAAGGAAAGATCGATGAGTTTGGCAGCCATTAGCGCACCTCGCTAGAATCGACGCCGGGCACGCGGCGGCAGGAATACTCGTCCGTGGCAAACTTGGGGACCTGCACGGTCTCGAGCTCGCGGGCAAGCGCGGCCGAAAGCTCGATGCCGGCGGCGCGGCGCACGGCCTGAATCGCCAACGGGGCCGAGATGCGGCGGCGGTAGTCTGCCGAGCCCCACAGGTTGGTGCCGTAGCTCAGCGCACGCACGGATGCAGCCAGGACGCGAAGCTCGTCCTCGGAAGGATGCTCGTTGGTAAGGCCACATGCCTCGCCCTGCAGCAGGGTCGCGCGCAGCGGGCGGGCACCCACGGTGACATGCCAGGTGTTATCCCACCAGGCAGCGGTGACGTTGAGCGAGGGGAAGTCCGTCGCGGCCTTGCGCACGGCCTCGTAGCTTGCGCGATAGTCGTGCTTAACGACCACGACGTGCTCGATCACGTCGCGCACGTAGCCCATGTCCACGAACTCGGCGAGCGGCACGCGACCGGCGCCCGTCAGCTCAACATAGGAATCGAGCGCGAGAAAGGCGGAGAGAACGTCCGAGAAGCCAAAGCGGCCGTAAATGCTACCGCCCACCGTGGCGGTGTTGCGAAGCTGGACGCCCACGATATCGTGGACGGCAAACTCAAAGACATTGTTGACAAGCGCGTTGAGCTCGGCATGGCGCTCGAGCTGGCGCAGGGTGCACATGGCACCGATACGAAACTCGGTCTCGGTCTCCTCGATCTGATCGAGTCCACAGGCCGAAAGGTCAATCGCCGTCGCCACGCGACGCGAACCCAGGCGCATCCAGATGCCACCGCCCACAATCTTGTTGTTGCGGTTCTTCTGCAAGAGCTCATAGGCTTCGGCCGCGTTTCCAACACGGACGTAGGTACCGAACTTGAGCACGTTCTCCCCCATCTCTTCACTTGTCCAGTACTTTTAAGTGTACCAAACGAGGGGCCGCACACCGTTTTAGGACAAAATCCACCCACCCATCCATAACTTGCGGTGATATACGGACTGATTAACCGTTCTGGAACGCAAAACAGTCCGTATATCACCGCAAGTTATGAGGAGTCCTCCGGGATAGAAAAGGCTCCCAGCCAGATAGCTGGGAGCCTCATCACATGCTATGTCGAGCGAAGATTTAGCAGACGCCCTGGGCGAGCATGGCATCGGCGACCTTCAGGAAGCCGGCGATGTTTGCGCCCATGACGAAGTTGCCCTCCTCGCCGTACTCCTTGGCGGTGTCGTCCACGTTGTGGAACATGCCGCGCATGAGCTGCTCGAGCTTGCCGTCGACCTCCTCGAAGGTCCAGGACAGGTGCTCGGCGTTCTGGCTCATCTCCAGGCCGGACACGAGCACGCCGCCGGCGTTGGCAGCCTTACCGGGCATAAAGGCGACGCCGTTCTCCTGGAAGTAGGTCGTAGCCTCGATGGTCGTGGGCATGTTCGCGCCCTCGCCGACCACCTTGCAGCCGTTGGCGACGAGCGCCTGCTGTCTCTTATACACATCTC
>URNK01000261.1 GCA_900549195.1 uncultured Collinsella sp. | reverse complement strand
GAGATGAGCGCTAGTCTCGTGGGCTCGGAGATGTGTATAAGAGACAGGTCTCAAGAAGGAGTAACATCGGGACTCGCAGCGACGGACCTCAGGACGCTCTTACACCACGTCTACGCGCGCCACCATTTCGACTTGATATCTGGCCTTATTAGTCCAAAACTGCTGCTACCAAATCGGTAGCAGTACTCATATTTACTGTTTTTTGGTCAGCAGGTCCCCCTTGCCTTAGCAAATCTAAGGCAAAACGGGCTCCAGACCGCTGAATCATGCCGCATAGGGCACGTCAGCAGTCCGGAACCCGGTCCAAATTGAGTTATTGCACCGCGTTAGCCCAAGACACCCGACAGGATCTCAATCAGACTATCCACGTCGGCTTCCTCGCAGACGAGCGGCGGCAGGAAACGCAGCGTATGGGCACCCGTAGCGTTAATCACGGCACCGGCGGCCAGCGCGCGGGCAACAATATCATGCGCATCGCCCGCAGCATCATCCAAATCACAGCCGAGCATCAAGCCGCGGCCACGCACCTCGGTCACGTGCGGCAGCTTAGCGAGCTTTGCCTCCATATAGGCGCCTACCTTGGCAGCATGGTCGGCATAATCGCCGCGCACGAGCGCGGAGAGCGTCGCGGCACACGCCGTGATGGCCAGGCAGCTACCGCCAAAGGTCGAACCATGATCGCCGGGCTTAAAGACGTCGGCGATTTCCTTCTTTGCCACCACGGCACCCATGGGCACGCCGTCGGCAATGCCCTTGGCAAGGCTCATGATGTCAGGCTCCACGCCATAGGTTTGGAATGCAAACGGCTTGCCAGAGCGGAAGATGCCGCACTGGACCTCGTCGGCGATAAGCACGGCGCCCACTTCGTGTGCCAGGTCGCGCGCCGCCGCCATAAACTCCTCGGTCATGGGGTGCACGCCACTCTCACCTTGGATCGGCTCGAGCATCACGGCGCAAATTTCACTGCCCAGCTGCTTAAAGATCGCACGCAGTTCATCGACATCGTTGGGCGTGCAGGCCACAAAGCCACCCGGCAGTGGGCGGAAGCTGTCCTGCAGCCAATCCTGCATGGTGGCGGCAATGGTCTCGAGCGTACGGCCGTGGAACCCGCCGCGCATGCACACGATGGTGTTGCCGCCATTACCGGCACGCTTGGCGTACAGGCGCGCGAGCTTCATCGAGCCCTCGTTGGCCTCGGCGCCAGAGTTGGCAAAGAAGGTCTCCCAAACCTGCTCATCCGCAGCCGGGGCACCAAGAGCAGCTGCCGTGGTCTCATCGCCGGCGACAACGGCATCGGCAAGCACGCGCGCACCATCTACGTCGTCGTTAGCAAGCTTGGACAGCAGCGCCGCGACCTGTCCGCGCTGCTCAATGTAGAAGTAATTGGAGACATGCATGAGCTTTTTGGTCTGTGCCTCGAGCGCCGAGAGCACAGCCGGGTCGCCATGACCTAGGCTGCACACGCCGATGCCGGCAAGAAAGTCGAGGTACTCACGGCCATCGTCGCCGGTGAGCTTCATGCCGTGACCCTCGACAAACTCGACCGGAGAGCGGCCAAAGGTATGCATAACGTAATGGGATTCAAGCGATTGCTGAGCTGCAAGTGACATGAGATGCCTTTCGTTGGGCGCCAGACGGCGCGGGGCTATGGGTGCAGGAATGGGGCGGCTGAGGGTCAGCTAGACCGTCTGAAGCTTCTCGACCTCGTCAAGGTTCTCGGTCAGACGCGCAGCAAACGTCGAAAGCGGATGCGGATGCGTATCGAACTCGTAAGCCGTCTCGGTGGAATGGATCACGGTGCCGACGCCGGCATCGGTCAGCAGCTCCAGGAGCAGCGAATGCGGCGTAGTACCGTTAATGATGTGGGCACGAAATACGCCGCCGGTAAGCGCATCGACGGCCGCGCGCAGCTTGGGAATCATGCCCTTATCGACCTCGCCGCCGTAGAGCATTTCGTTAACCTCGTCGAGCGTTAGGTTGGAGATAAGCGAGTCCTTGTCGCTAAAGTCCTTGTACAGGCCCTGTCTCTTATACACATCTCCGAGCCCACGAGACTAGCGCTCATCTCG
>URNK01000260.1 GCA_900549195.1 uncultured Collinsella sp. | reverse complement strand
TCCCTCGACAGGCTCGTGCGCAGCTCCTTCGGCGTGGAAGAACCCCCTGACGACCCCTCTCGTGAAGTGCATCCCGCCGACTTCGTCCGTCCCGTGGCCCTCGTGCCCGGGCTCGCCTTCGACCGCGAAGGCTTCCGTCTGGGCTACGGCGGCGGCTTCTACGACACGTTTCTGCCTGCTTTTCCCGGCGCCTCCATCGGCCTCATCCGCGCCTGCCAGCTGGTCGAGCGGCTCGGCAGGGGAGGAGAACTTGCCTGTCTGGGGGTCCAAGACACCTGTCTGGCAGATGCTTCCCCGCACAAGCCCCGCGCAGGCCTCGCAGGTGCAGCCTAGGGCGTGTGAGGCACCTGGCTTCCAGGGCGCGGCGTCCAGGCGACGGCTCGACCCGTCCCACGGCACGCCGGCGACGGGGAACATGCGCGTGGTGGTGCAGAGGAGCACGCGGCCGCCAGCGCGCATAAGCTCAAGGCCGAGCGTCTTCAGCAAGGTCGACTTGCCTCCACTGCCGATAATTGCAGTAATGCCCGGCTCGATCTTGAGCGCGGAGGCAAGGTTTCCGCTCGTCGTTTTCATCTGTTCACCGCCGTATAATACTGTGATAATAAATAATCATCAGAGTAGCGGTCGAACCGCTTTTGCTCTGCTCAAACCGTAGCACAGGGAGGTGCCCCGGGAATGCTCGTTTATGTTCGCGGCGCCGGCGATATCGCCACGGGTGTCGCCGCTCGCTTGGTGCGTGCCGGCGTGTCGGTCGTTATGGCCGATATCGCGCTTCCCACGTGCATCCGCCGCACAATCAGTTTTTGCGAGGCCATTCGCTTGGGCGAGGTCCAGGTCGAGGGCATTCGCGCTCGCTTGGCGCAGACGCCGGCAGAGGCGCTCGAGATTACCCAAGCGGGGGATGTCGCCGTGGTGGTGGACCCTCAGGCCAAGATGCTCGATGAGCTTAAACCCGCGGCTGTGGTCGACGCGATTTTGGCCAAGCGCAACCTGGGCACCACGCGCGACATGGCGCCTACCGTCATCGCCGTGGGGCCGGGCTTTACCGCGCCGGTCGATTGCGACGCCGTGGTCGAGACCATGCGCGGGCATTTCCTGGGCCGTGTCATTACCCAAGGTTCACCCCAGCCCAACACGGGCGTGCCGGGCATTATCGCTGGCTATGGCAAAGAGCGTGTTATCCACAGCCCCGCCGCCGGCGTGTTTCGGTCCGACCGCGCAATCGGCGACATCGTGCGCGCCGGAGACGTGATTGGCTACGCGGGCGATACGCCCATGCGCACGCAGATCGATGGCTGTCTGCGCGGGCTTTTGGCGAACGGCGTGCAGGTGACCGAGGGCTTTAAATGCGCCGATGTCGATCCGCGCGGCGATGCCAGCTATATCAACTACATTTCGGACAAGGCGACGTCGGTCGGCGGCGGCGTGCTCGAGGCACTCGCTATGCTCACCGATATCTTTAGAGGATAGAAGGCGGCAATGGAAAAGCTCGATGTTGTGAATGCGGCGCTTGTCGCCCTGCGTGCTGGCGAGACGTGCGAGCTCGTGGTCGTGGTCGGCACGGCGGGGTCGTCGCCGCGCGGCGTGGGCGCCTGGATGGCCGTCTTTGCCGACGGTAGCCAGGCGGGCACCATCGGCGGCGGCAAGATCGAGCTCTTTGCGCTGGACGAGGCGCGCGAACTCCTGAGCGCGGGACAGTCGCGTCTGGTCCGCTACACCATGGGCGGCGAGAACTCCGATACCGGCATGATCTGCGGCGGAGCCATCTGCCTGTGCTATCTGCATCTGGATGCGACCAAGGCACCGTTGTTCCAGGAAATTGCCGACGCCTTGGCGTATCGACGTATCGGCGACTTCGTCATCGACTTTGAGCCGTTTATCGCGAGTGCGCTCGAGGGCGATGTGGCCGAGTACCATGGCGAGGAATCGCGCCGCACCATTGCGGGTTGCCCCGGGCTTTCGCTGGTGGAGGAGGGGAGTAAGGTTACCTATACAAACGCCGCCTCCGAGATTCCTCCCGCGCACATCGAGACGCTCTGCCCCGAGGGCCTGACCTATATCTTTGGCTGCGGCC
>URNK01000259.1 GCA_900549195.1 uncultured Collinsella sp. | reverse complement strand
AAACGGCGCCAGGTCGGGATCGGGGAACAGGCGATAGTCGTCGGCCGTCTCCTTCACACGCATGACCACGGTGCGCTTGCGGCTGGGCTCCCAGTGGCGGGTCTCCTGATAGATGACGCCGCCCTCCTCGAGCACCTCGGCCTGGCGGCAGATCTCGTAGGCTAGACCGTCGTGCAGGCTCTTAAACGAGTTGAGGTTCTTGAGCTCGGTCTTGGTGCCCAGCTTGGTCTCGCCGCGGCGACGCAGCGACACGTTGCCGTCGCAGCGCATGGAGCCCTTCTCCATGGAGCAGTCGGAAATGCCCAGCGTCACAAAGATGCGACGGAGCTTCTCCATAAACAGGCGGGCCTCCTCGGGCGTGCGCAGATCGGGCTCAGTCACGAGCTCAATCAGCGGCGTGCCGCAGCGGTTGTAGTCGACGAGCGACTCGGCCGCGGCGGTAATGCGGCCCTCGGCGCCGCCCACGTGCACCATCTTGGCGGCGTCCTCCTCCATGTGGATGCGCAGGATGCGGATGGGCACCGTGTAGGAACCGTCCTCACGGCGCTCAGGCATCTGCAGGTTGGACGCATCGTAGCTGGCCAGGTGACCGGCGCGCTGGTTGCCCTCGCGCATGGTCGACGTCATGGACGTGGACAGGCCCTCGGCGTTGGCCGAGGCGCTCGCCAGACTCTGGGCCTCGGCCTCGCCAAACGCGCAGTCGGGGCGCTCGGCGGCACCGCGACCGGTCACGTCAAGATCCAGGTGACCGTACATGGCAAAGGCGACCGGACCCTGCGTGGTCTGGAAGTTCTTAGCCATATCGGGATAGAAGTAGTGCTTGCGGTAGAACATCGAATGGCGCTGGATCTCGCAGTTGGTGGCGAGACCGGCCTTGACGATGCTCTCGATTGCCTTCTTGTTAGGCACCGGCAGGGCGCCGGGCAGGCCCAAGCACACCGGGCACACGTTGGCGTTGGGCTCGTCATCGTGGCTGAGCTTGCAGTTGCAGAACATCTTGGTATCGAGTGCGGTGAGCTCGGTATGGATCTCCAGGCCGATCACGGCCTCCCAATCCTGCAGGACTTCGGAAAGCTCCTTCATTACAGCTCGCCTCCCTTCCCGGCAAAATCGGGCGCGACGGAAAGCGCGGGCGCACCCGTGGCGGCATCGGAAAAGCCGCGCTCCAGGGCGCGGGCAAACGTGAGCAGCTGACGGTCCTTAAACGCCGGACCAACCAGCTGGGCAGAAACGGGCAGTTGAGTATCCTCACCCAGGCCCAGCGGCACCGAGATGCCACCGTTGCCGCAGATGTTGAGCGAAATGGTGTACAGGTCGGAAAGGTACATCTGCGTGGGGTCGCTGATCTCGCCAAACTTAAAGGCCGTGCGCGGCGAGGCGGGCATGAGGATGGTGTCCACCTTGGCATACGCGGCGTCGTAGTCCTGCGTGATGAGCGTGCGGGCCTTTTGCGCGGCGTAGTAGTACTTGTCGTACACGCCCGAGCTCAGCAGGTAGGCGCCGAGCATCTGACGGCGCTTGGCCTCGGCACCAAAGCCGTGGGCGCGCGAAAGCGAGCTCTGGTCGGACAGGTTGGCGCAGCCCTCCTCCTGATAGCCGTAGCGAATGCCGTCAAAACGTGCCAGGTTGGAGAACGCCTCGGCCGGGCCGATGACGTAGTAGGCGGCGATGGCGGCGTCCAGGTGCGGCAGGTCGACCTCGACCAACTCGGCGCCCTGGTTCTGCAGCTCCTGGGCGGCGCGCTGAACAGCGGCCTTGACCTCGGGCGTCAGGCCCTCGGCCTCCATAAACGCAGGGATAATGCCCACGCGCTTACCCTCGATGCTGTCGTTGAGATGCTCGGTAAAGTCGACGGCGCAATCCTGGCTGGTGCAGTCGTACGGATCGTGCCCCGCGCCGGTAAGCGCGTTCATGGCCAGCGCGACATCCTCGACCGTGCGGCCAAAGGGGCCCACCTGGTCGAGCGACGAGCCAAAGGCAACCACGCCGTAACGGCTCACGGCGCCATACGTGGGCTTAAAGCCCACCACGCCGCACCTGTCTCTTATACACATCTCCGAGCCCACGAGACTAGCGCTC
>URNK01000258.1 GCA_900549195.1 uncultured Collinsella sp. | reverse complement strand
CACGTAAGGAGTCGTCGGCAGCGTCAGATGTGTATAAGAGACAGGTCCAAGGTCTGCCTGCCCGGCATGATCGCCAAGGGCCACGGCAAGATCATCAACATCTGCTCGATGATGAGCGAGCTGGGTCGCGAGACCATCGCCGGCTATGCCGCCGCCAAGGGCGGACTCAAGATGCTCACCAAGAACATCTGCTCGGAGTTTGGCGAGGCCAATATCCAGTGCAACGGCATTGGACCCGGCTACATCGCCACGCCGCAAACCGCACCCCTGCGCGAGACGCAGCCCGACGGCAGCCGCCACCCGTTTGACCAGTTCATCATTGCCAAGACGCCGGCCGCCCGCTGGGGCACGCCCGAGGATCTGAAGGGCCCCGCCGTGTTCTTGGCTTCCGACGCGTCGAACTTCGTCAACGGCCACATCCTCTACGTCGACGGCGGCATCCTCGCATACATTGGAAAGCAGCCGCAGTAAGACGTCTGGGCGAGGCGGCGGACGATAAGGTCTGCTGCTCGAACAGTCCTGACTCGCACGAAGAGCACATTAAGTGCTCTTCGGCTCGTGCGGAACTCGCGACAGACCTTATCGTCCACCGCCCGCAGAGCGGCTTCTCTGCTGGAGATGCCATGCAACATAACGAACCATTAATTTAGAAAATAGTGGAAGGTTACCTATCATGAAAATCGCTCTGATCAATGAGAACTCTCAGAACTCCAAGAACCCTATGATTGAGGCTGCCCTTAAGAAGGTTGTCGAGCCCATGGGCCACACTGTCTTTAACTATGGCATGTATGCCGATGCCGACTCCAAGCCCCTCACCTACGTGCAGAACGGCATCCTTGCCGCCGTGCTGCTCAACTCCGGCGCTGCCGACTACGTCGTGACCGGCTGCGGCACCGGCGAGGGCGCCATGCTCGCCTGCAACTCCTTCCCCGGCGTGCTGTGTGGCCACGTTGCCGACCCGCTCGACGCCTACACCTTTGCCCAGGTCAACGATGGCAACGCCGTCGCCATGCCCTTCGCCCTCAAGAACGGCTGGGGCCAGGAGCTCAACCTTGAGTACACCTTCGAGAAGCTCTTTGGCTTTGGTTCGGGAAACGGCTACCCCGCCGAGCGCGTTGAGCCCGAGCAGCGCAACAAGAAGATCCTCGACGGCGTGCGCGCTGTGACCATGCGCCCGCTCGTCGACGTCCTGGGCGAGATCGATCAGGACCTGGTGAAGGGCGCACTTGCCGGCGAGCACTTCCAGGAGTACTTCTTTGCCAACGCAACCGACGAGGCCATCATCGCCAAGGTCAAGGAAATTCTGGACCTCTAATCGCATGACTCATTGCAGCTGACGCAAGCGGCGGTCGTCCCATGTACGGGACGACCGCCGCTTTTTGCTATCTACCGACTGACGCCGCGGGGATAGGCCTCACATGCACCAAGGGGTTGACTAGAGCTCGCAAGCAACCTTGTAGCCATCGCCGATGGCGTCGCGGATGTTGCCGCACTTGTTGGCATCGCCCAACACGTGGGTGGTAACGCCGGCTGCAGCAAGGTCGTCGGCCAACTTGGTATTGGGACGATAGCCCATGGCAAGTACCAGCGTATCGGCATCGGCGATGGTGTGGATCTCGCCGTCCTTTTCGTAGCTGATGGCATCCTCGGTAATCTCGGTCACCTTGGCCTCGGTCAGCACGTGAACGCCCTTGGAGAGCATGCGCGTGATGAGCACCGCGCGACCGGCGCCGCCCTCGTTGGCGGCGAGCGTCTTGGTCATCTCGATGACGGTGACGTCGCGATTGGCCGGCGACAGATCGTTGACCAACGGGGCCAGGTAGTCGGCCGTCTCGCAACCGACGGTGCCGCCGCCCACGATGACAATCTTCTTGCCCGGGAAAGCCTTGCCGCCCAACAGGTCGTCAGCTGTCATGACCTGCTTAAATCCCTGCATGAAGGCCGGGGCGATGGGCTCGGCGCCATAGGCCAGGACGACCTCGTAGCCGGCGTAGTCACGCTGAATGTCCTCGGCAGTAAGCTCGGTGCCAAATACGCACTTCACGCCGACCTCGGCCAGGCGACGGTACTGATACCTGTCTCTTATACACATCT
>URNK01000257.1 GCA_900549195.1 uncultured Collinsella sp. | reverse complement strand
GATGAGCGCTAGTCTCGTGGGCTCGGAGATGTGTATAAGAGACAGGTTGAACTCGTGCGTCGCCGATTCACTCTCCATCACGTAGTGGTAGAACTTGTCCGGCATGACGACGGTCTTGCGGGCAAGCGCATAAGCCGCAAATTGGAAGACGACGTCCTCGCCCAAAGCCAGACCGGGGGCGAAGCGAATGCCTTCGCGATTGAGCAGCTCGCGCGAAAAAGCCGCACGGCAGGCATAGGGCTGCGCATTCGAATGGAACAGCAGTTGGGGATCACGGGCGCCAAAGATACCAGCTTTGGGACTCATGAGTTGCTGGACGCGTTTGGGGGCAGCATCGGCAGGTTCACAGACGCCGCCAAAAACGGCGGCCTCGGCATCTGCAGACTCCATGGCATGCAGCACGCGCTCGACCGTCTGCGCATCGATGTAATCGTCGGCGTCCACAAAAAAGACGGTCCCGCCCACGGCGGCATCGATGCCGGCATTTCGAGCACACGAGACGCCCGCGTTTTCCTGGTCAATCACCAGTACGCGATCGTTGGCCTGCGCAATCTGGCGCAAAACGTTCAACGAATCATCAGTCGAACCGTCGTTGACGCAGACAACCTGAATCGAACGCTCAGACTGGGCCAACAGCGAATCGAGGCATCGCTGAATGGAGCGCGCAGAGTTGTAAACGGGGACGACAATGGTAGCTTTAGGACACGAGGCCTCTCCCATGCCGACCTACCCCCTCAGCGATTCGATGAGGAAAGCGGCGACCACGCCTGGGCCTCCAACCGAGGCGTAATACTTAGCACGCCCCAAGGCACCATCCGTCGCAAAGCTCGGATGCTCGTCAACCCAGCCCTCAGGATCTTTGAGGATAGCAGCGAGATTTGCGCGCTTCCACGGCTTGAGGTCATCAAGCGAAAAGTCCCCGGCGTCCAAGGCCGCTTGGAACTCCTTGGCCATCTGAACCAGGAACTCCTTATAGAACTTGGGCGCCAGGCGCACGTAGTTCCACATGTACGAATCGTACTTAATGAGCTGGTTGAACTTGAGCATGCGCGCGACGTCGCCGCTTGCGTGGCCGCGGGCATAATCCTCTCGAATCCAACGCTCAATCTCGGCATACTCGGTATTGACGCAAAAGACCTTAGCCGAAGAATTGACCGAAGAATTCTCGTTGTCCTGGCGATACGACAACACGGCATCATGCAGGTAAACAGCCTTATCGGCGCACGCGATCACCTTAAAGGCGAATGACGTGTCCTGAAAGGATGCCCCCGGAGTCGGCAGAAACTTAATGCCGTTGCGCTCAAGAAAATCGCGACGGTACACGGCCGACCAAATCGACGGCTTTTGCTTAAAGAACTGAGTCGTATCGCTCGGGTGCACCGGCTTGCCACAGTCCTTGGCTTTAAACATCTCGTGCAGCGAACGGCGCTCCTCGGGCTTAGACCAGCAGAAATCAAAGTTCGCCTTCGCAAAGTCGGCATTATTGCTATCGGCGGCCGAGACAAGCTTTTCGAGAGCGTCGGACGCCATAAAGTCATCGGACTCCAAGATGCCCACGTACTTGCCACGCGCCATCTCCAGACCGTGGTTCATCGAGTCGCCGTAGCCGCTGTTGGCCTTGTCGATCATCTTGACGCGCCTATCGCGCTCCATATACTCGCGGATAATCGCCGGCGAGTTGTCGGTCGACCCGTCGTTAATGCAGATGATCTCAATATCCTTGAGCGTCTGCGCCAGGGCGGAATCGAGGCACTCGCGCAGGTAGCGCTGAACATTGTAAATGGGAATAAGCAGCGACAGAACAGGGCTGCCAGAGGTGTTAGTAGACAAATGTGCTCCTTAGGAAATACCTGTCGTTTCATGGTATCAAAGGGTCAGCGCGCCAGCGGGCGTTTATATAATCTATGGAGCCTCTTGCGGGCAAAGCAGCCCCACGTCATGCGGCGGGCCCATGGCAGGTTCCTGCGTTTTATTCAAAGCTTGCCGTCAAGGTGCGCCGAGCCTTTACAATAGGACAGTCCCAAGGACGTATTCGATAGCTTCCGTGCCTGTCTCTTATACACATCTCCGAGCCCACGAGACTAGCGCTCATCTC
>URNK01000256.1 GCA_900549195.1 uncultured Collinsella sp. | reverse complement strand
GAACCAAAACAGGCCCTCGAAAAGCCCGACCGCTCGGCCGAGCAGGCCAAGCCCGAGTCCGCGCCCGAGCCCGTTGCCGCCTACGCGAGCGTGGTCCTCGACATCCCGACCCGTGCGCTGTCCGAGCCATTCGCCTACGGTATCCCCCGGTCCCTTGCCAACGAGGCGCAGATCGGATCCACGGTCCTGGTCCACTTTGGTAACCGTGCTGCCGCAGGCTATATCGTCGATATTGCGCCCGAACTGGGCGACTTGCAAGGCAACATTACCCTCGACACCGCGCGCATCAAGCCCATCGAGACCATCCTCAGCAAACCGCTCTTTGGCGCCGAGTCCGCCCGTATTGCACGTTGGATGAGCCGCGAGTATGTTGCGACGCTTTCCGAGTGCCTGCGCCTGTTCTTGCCTCCGGGCGGAAGCCCGCGCGTGGTCAAGGGCGATGACGGCGTGTGGACCGTTGAGCGCCCTGCCGTTAAACCCATCCAAAACCGCTGGGTCATGCTCACGCCCGAGGGTTTCGACTACACGCCGCCAAAGACCGCGGTCCGTCAGCGTCAGCTCATCGAGGCGCTCCAGTGCGGCCCGGTCACGACGCGCGACCTCAACCTGCTCTATAACAGTATGTCGGCGACCATCAAGGCGCTCGAAAAACGCGGCGTCGTGGTGGTGGAGGAGCGCCGTGCCTGGCGCGGTTGCAGCGAGCAGACCACGCTGTCCTCGGCAAGCGGCAAGGCGCCGGTCTCTCTTACCAACGGCCAGCAACAGGCACTCGCGCAGATTGAGCGCGCCCGTCTGGACGCTCATGGCGACGTGGTGCTGGTCGACGGCGTCACCGGCTCCGGCAAAACCGAGGTCTACCTCTCGGCGATTGAGCGCGTGCTGGCGACCGGCCGTTCGGCCTGCGTGCTCGTGCCCGAGATCTCGCTGACGGCCCAGACCGTCGGCCGCTTCCGTTCGCGCTTTGGCGAGACGGTCGCCGTGTTCCATTCGCGCCTTTCGGCCGGCGAGCGTCTGGACCAGTGGGATATGGTCGCCAGCGGTGCGGCCCGCGTGGTAGTCGGCGCCCGCTCGGCGCTCTTTTGCCCGCTCAGCGACTTGGGTCTCATCATCATCGACGAGGAGCACGAGACCAGCTACAAGCAGGGCTCTAGTCCGCGCTACCATGCGCGCGAGGTGGCGGCCGAGATGGCGCGGCGCTACCGCTGCCCGCTCGTGTTGGGCTCCGCCACGCCCTCGGCCGAGGCCCTCGACCGCTGCCGCCGTGGCACGTATAACGGTGCCACCTGGACGCGCGTCGAGATGCCCGAGCGCCCGGGACACGCCGTGCTGCCGACAGTCCGCATTGCCGACCTGCGCCGCGAGTTCTCGCACGGCAGCCGCTCTATGTTCTCAAAACCCTTGATGGAAGGTCTGGAGCGTGTGGTCGAGCGCCGCGAGAAGGCAGTGCTACTACATAACCGCCGTGGCTTTGCGCCGTTCCTGATGTGCCGCGAGTGCGGCTGCGTCCCAACCTGCAACCACTGCTCCACCGCGCTTACGTATCACGAGCGCACGCACACGCTGCAGTGTCACACCTGCGGATCGTCTTGGCGCGTGCAGCCGTATCCCGCGCCCACGAGTCGTTGCCCCAAATGCGGTAGCCGCTATCTGGCAAAAATGGGCCTGGGCACTCAGCAGATCGAGGACGCGCTGCACCAGATGCTGCCCGAGGATGTCGCCATCATTCGCATGGATGCCGATTCCACGCGCGGCAAGGATGCGCACAAAAAACTGCTCGAGCAGTTCGATGCCGCCGATTGTGCGGTGCTGCTGGGCACGCAGATGATCGCCAAGGGCCTTGACTTTCCCGAGGTCACGCTTGTGGGCGTGGTCAATGCCGACTTTGCCCTCAAGCTGCCGGACTTCCGCGCAGGGGAGCGCGCCTACGACCTGCTGGAACAGGTGGCGGGCCGTGCCGGTCGCGGCGATCGTCCCGGTGAGGTGATCATCCAGACCTACCTGCCCGAGGATCCGGTCATTCGCGCCGTCGCTGAGCACGACCGTTCGATCTTTACCGACTACGACCTGTCTCTTATACACATCTGACGCTGCCGACGACTCC
>URNK01000255.1 GCA_900549195.1 uncultured Collinsella sp. | reverse complement strand
CCGCGCTTGCCGGTACGAGCTATCCGCTCGATCGCCAGATGACGGCTGCCGAACTTGGCTTTGCGGGCGTGATTCCCAACTCGCTCGATGCGGTTTCCGACCGTGATTTCCTGCTCGATCTGCATTACGCCGGCTCCGTCATGGCCATGCACCTGTCGCGTCTTTCCGAGGAGATCGTGCTGTGGTCGAGCTCCGAATTTGGCTTTATCACGCTTTCTGACTCCTACTCCACCGGCTCGTCTATCATGCCGCAGAAGAAGAATCCCGACTTTGCCGAGCTTATTCGCGGCAAGAGCGGCCGTGTGTATGGCAACCTGGTGCAGCTGCTCGTGACCATGAAGGGCCTGCCGCTTGCTTATAACAAGGATTTGCAGGAGGACAAGGAGGGCGCGCTCGATACCGCCCATACGCTCATGCAGTGCCTGTCCGTTATGGCCGGAATGATTTCGACTTGGGCCGTCAACGAGGATGCCATGGCGCGCGAGTGCGGCGTGGGTCACCTTGCCGCCACCGATGTTGCCGATTACCTGGCTAAGCGTGGTCTGCCGTTCCGCGAGGCTCATGCCGTGGTGGGGCATCTGGTTCTGATGTGTGAGAAGCGCGGCTGCAATCTTGAGGACCTGCCGTTTGAGGTGTTCCAGGAGGCAAGCCCGCTCTTTGAGCGCGACATTACCGAGGCGCTCGACATCCCGTCGATTGTCGCCGCGCGCACGACCGAGGGCGGCACCGCCCCTGCCGCCGTTGCCGTGCAGCTTGATCGCGCCGAGGCACAGCTCGTGGCTGACGAGGGTGTGTTTGGGTCACTGACCAAGGTCGTCGAGATGGGCCACGGGGTAAAGTAGGGATTTGGCTGAAGCCGTTTTGGCCATTTATTGATAAATCGTTTTCACTTTACGGGCGCCTGCTGATGTGGGCGCCCGTATTTTGTTGCTATGGGGGAGGGGCTTGTCGAGAACTTCTGTAGGACCTTTGGGCAGGTTGTGAAGGGGTTACGTTCGCGGGCGGCAACCGACCGCCTGCTCTGCTCGATGCGGTTGATGGGCGGTCGGATGGTACTCTAATCGGGCTTCGAAACAGAAGTGACACATATGGAGCGCTTTAATAAATTGCAACGTTTCAATAAACAGCTTTTTGTTTAACTGCAGCTAAAACTCTGTTACGATGCAGTCCAGGCGGGTGCCGGAATGGGACTTGGGCACGCGCGAACCTACTTGAAAGGCTACTTTTATGGCTATCGAGAAGACCTTCATCATGATTAAGCCCGACGCCGTGCGCGACCGCAAGATCGGCGAGATCGTTGCTCGCATTGAGCGCAGCGGCCTTGTCATCGAGCGCATGGAGATGACCACGCTCGAGCGCGCTACCGTCGAGGAGCACTACGCCCATCTGGCCGACAAGCCCTTCTTTGGCGGTCTCTGCGACTTTATGACGAGCGGTCCGGTCGTCAAGATGGTCGTTTCCGGTCTCTCCGCTGTTGCTAAGATGCGCACCCTCATGGGCGCTACCAACCCGCTTGAGGCTGCTCCTGGTACCATCCGCGGCGACTTTGCCGTCGATGTCAACGCCAACGTGATCCACGGCTCCGACTGCCTGGAGAACGCCGAGATTGAGATCAAGCGCTTCTTTGGCTAAACCAGCTTTGACTCCTTAAAGCTGTTAGCGTGTGGCTTGGGCGCCGCGGAACTCCATCCGCGGCGCCCTTTTATTCCAAAATCTATGCAGGGGCCCGCTCGGACATGTGTTCCGAGCGGGCCCCTGCTGTTAGCTTGTGGCACTGAATAGTTTAGGCTTCGTCGACGATCTTAAGGCCGCGCGTGTGGTCGATCTCGTTGAGGAGGTTAACGCGACGCTCGTGACGACCGCCCTCAAACTCGGCGTCGAGCCACTCGTCGACAATCATCTTGGCGAGCTCGGAGCCCACGACGCGGGCGCCAAAGGCGAGCACGTTGGTATTGTTGTGCATGCGGGAGAGCTTGGCGCTGAAGGGCTCGGAGCACACGACGGCGCGTACGCCCTCGACCTTGTTGGCAGCCAGGCTAATCCCGACACCGGTGCCACAGATGAGGATGCCCAGGTCGACGTCGCCGTTGGCAACGGCCTTACCC
>URNK01000254.1 GCA_900549195.1 uncultured Collinsella sp. | reverse complement strand
TACGAGATGAGCGCTAGTCTCGTGGGCTCGGAGATGTGTATAAGAGACAGCGAGACGCCCGCTGCCACCAAGACAACGAGTAAGAAGTCTTCCAAGAAGACCGAAACGGTCGACGAGGACGAAGACACCGATGAGGCGACGGATGAGTCGACCGATTCGGACGCCACCAAGACGACGGCTAAAAAGGAAGAGAACGAGGTAACGAAGGTCAAGGTCTCCGTTGCCAAGGGAAAGACCGCGTGGATTGAGGTCAAGGTCGACGGCAAGTCGGTCTATGGCGCCCAGGCGACTGGCCCCTTTGAGCAGGAGTACACGCCCGAGTCCTCGATCGAGATCACCACGTCCAAGCCTTCCGATGTCACCGTTACCAAGAACGGTGAAAAGGTCCGTTACGATACCAAGACCTCCGGCGTGGCGCGTGTGACGATCACCGTTCCCAAGAAGGAGACGACTGATTCCGAGAATGGTGAAAGTTCTGTTGGTACCGACACCACCGATGGTACCGATACCACCGACGGTACCGATGCCCAGTCCACGGATGGCGCCGATACCGCAACTGACGGTCAGACGCCCACCGATTCTACCGACTATTCGTACGATAGCTACTAAGCCGCTCGTACGCGAAAGGAAACATCATGGCTAAAGATTCCAGCTTCGACGTCGTGTCCGAGGTCAACATGCAAGAGGTCGACAACGCCTTTCAGCAGACCACGCGCGAGATTTCCCAGCGCTATGACCTTAAGGATTCCGGCGCCACGATCGAGCTTTCGAAGGGCGACAAGCTCTTTACGATTAACGCCCCGGCCGACTTTGTCTCCAAGCAGATTATCGACGTGCTGAGCTCCAAGCTTATCAAGCGCGGCATCGACCTCAAGGCTGTCTCGTGGGATGCTCCGCAGGCGGCATCGGGCGGCACCGTGCGCATGCTCGGCCATATCGTCGAGGGTATCGACCAGGCGACCGCCAAGAAGATCAACAAGGACATCAAGGACCAAAAGCTCAAGGTCAAGGTGACCATCGAGGCCGACAAGCTGCGTGTTTCCTCTGCTTCGAAGGACGCGTTGCAGACCGTGATCCAGTTTCTGCGCGACCAGGACTACGGCCAGCCGCTGCAGTTCACCAACTACCGCTAATATCATTCGAAAGGACCGCTCTCCAACATGGATACACCGTTGGGCTCCGTGCTCTACATCACCCTCGGGTGCGCTAAGAACGAGGTTGACACCGACCGCATGCGTTCTCTTTTGACCGCTGCAGGCTACGAGGAAGCATTCGACCCGCAGGATGCCGATATCGCCATCGTCAATACATGCTCGTTCCTTGCCTCCGCAACGTCCGAGAGCATCGAGACCACCCTCGAGCTCGCCAACGAGGTTCAGGACGGCGTTCGTTCTTGCCCCATCGTCATGTGCGGCTGTGTGCCGTCGCGCTATGGCGACGACCTGCCTGACGAGCTGCCCGAGGTCGCTGCCTTTGTGAAGGCCGACGAGGAGGACGGCATCGTGGCGGTCATCGATGGCGTACTGGGTGTCGAGCGTGAGATCGCAGCCTATATTCCGCAGGTCAAGCGCACTGTCGAGGGCGCTGTCGCCTACGTCAAGATCTCCGATGGCTGCAATCGTTTTTGCAGCTTCTGCATGATCCCCTACATTCGCGGTCGCTATCATTCGCGCAATGCTGAGAGCATTATCTCCGAGGTGCGCGACCTGGTTGCCGGCGGTGTGCGCGAGATCGTGCTGATCGGCCAGGACACGGGTATTTGGGGCACCGACTTTGCCGACGAGGACGTCGCCGAGGGCTCGCCGCGCAATCTGGCACAGCTGCTGCGTGCCGTCGCTGAGGCCGTGCGCCCGCACAACGTCTGGGTCCGCGTGCTCTACCTGCAGCCCGAGGGCATGACTGACGAACTCATCGAGACGATACGCGATACGCCCGAGGTGCTGCCCTATATCGATATCCCCGTGCAGCACTGCGACGCGCGCATCCTCAAGGCCATGCGTCGCTCCGGTTCGCGCCAGGAGCTCGAGGACCTGTTCCGCGACCTTCGCGAGCGCATCCCCGGTATCGCTGTCTCTTATACACATCTGACGCTGCCGACGACTCCTTAC
>URNK01000253.1 GCA_900549195.1 uncultured Collinsella sp. | reverse complement strand
ATCTACACGTAAGGAGTCGTCGGCAGCGTCAGATGTGTATAAGAGACAGCGGCAGCATGGGCGCAATCCCAGTCGACGGTCTCGGCATGGAAGGTATCGATGGTCTCGCCGCTGGCCTCGACGGCAGCGCGATCGTCATCGTCCAGGATGATCGGCACGATCGGCAGGTCATACTTGCGGGCGAACTCAAAATCGCGCTGGTCGCCGCAGGGAACGGCCATGACGGCACCGGTGCCGTAGTCGGCAACGACATAATCGGCAACCCACACGGGGACCTTCTCGCCGTTGACGGGGTTTACCACATAGCGGCCCGTGAAGGCACCGTGCTTCTCGAGGGTGCCCTGGGCACGCTCGACGGCAGAGATATGCTTGGAGTCCTCGACGATCTTGGTGACGGCCTCCTCATACTCCGTGCCCTCGACGAGCTCGTGCAGACGAGCGTACTCGGGAGCCAGGACAAAAAAGGAGACGCCAAAGAGGGTGTCGGCACGCGTGGTAAAGACGGTGATCTTGCCCTCGTCGCCCTCAATGGGCTCGCCATCCTGGTCGCACAGGGTAAAGTCGACCTCGGCACCCTCGGAGCGACCGATCCAGTTGGCCTGCATCTGCTTGACGCGCTCGGGCCAGCCGGGGAGCTTCTCCAGGTCGTCGAGCAGCTCCTGGGAGTACTCGGTGATCTTGAAGTACCACTGCTCAAGGTCGCGCTTCTCGGGCTCGGTGCCGCAGCGCCAGCACTTGCCCTCGGTGACCTGCTCGTTGGCCAGAACGGTCTTGCAGTTAGGACACCAGTTGACCGGGTTCTTTTTGCGGTAGACCAGGCCCTTTTCCCACAGCTTCTCAAAGATCCACTGACCCCAGCGGTAGTAGTCGGGGCTGCAGGTCTTGACCATGCGATCCAGATCGTAGGAGAAGCCCATGCGCTTCATCGTGGCGAGCGCCTGGTCCATATTCTTATACGTCCAGGCGGCAGCCTGCGTATTGTGCTTGATGGCGGCGTTCTCGGCAGGCAGGCCAAAGGCGTCAAAGCCGATGGGATGCAGCACGTCAAAGCCGCGCATGCGGGCCTGACGGGCCATGGCATCGCCGATGGTATAGTTGCGCGCGTGGCCCATGTGCAGGTCGCCCGACGGATACGGGAACATCTCGAGCACATACTTTTTAGGCTTGCTGTCGTCGGTGTCGACGGCAAAGAGGTTGGAGTCCTCCCAGGCCTTCATCCACTTGGACTCAATGGCCTGCGCGTCGTAGGCAGGGATCTCGTCCTTATGATCTGTGCAATCGCACATATCAGCTCCTTTGTTAGCTGGGTTGGGGCGGGGCGTTCTTACCTTTGCTCGCTGCTGCGGACAGTCCTGCTCGCACGAAGAGCACATTAAGTGCTCTTCGGCTCGTGCGGAACTTGCAGCGAGCAAAGGTAAGAACGCCCCGCCACATCGTTAACTCGCATGATGATAGCAAATACAACAAGCGAGATGCCTGCGACTTGCAGGCATCTCGCTTTATCTAAATAACGTGGTTGATACTCAACCTTTATGTTCAGCTCTTATCCTATCGATAAGACACAGACTGCTGCGAATCCTTGACCACAACATCATGCGCGCCGCCTTCGACGATCGAGGTCGAGCTTACCAGGGTCAGGCGTGCCTTTTCCTGGAGCTCGGGGATCGAGAGGGCGCCGCAGTTGCACATCGTTGACTTGACCTTGTAGAGCGTGCCGCCCACGCCGTCCTTGAGGGAACCGGCGTAGGGAACGTAGGAGTCGACGCCCTCGACGAAGCTAAGCTTCGCGGCGCCGCCCAGGTCGTAGCGCTGCCAGTTGCGAGCACGCGCAGAACCCTCGCCCCAGTACTCCTTCATGTACTGGCCGTTCACGTTGACGCGCTCGGTCGGGCTCTCGTCAAAGCGGGCGAAGTAACGACCCAGCATCATAAAGTCTGCACCCATGGCCAGGGCGAGCGTCATGTGGTAGTCGTAGACGATACCGCCGTCGGAGCACACGGGCACGTAGACGCCGGTCTCCTCGTAGTACTCGTCGCGAGCGCGGCAGACGTCGATCAGCGCGGTGGCCTGGCCGCGGCCGATACCCTTGGTCTCGCGGGTAATGCAGAT
>URNK01000252.1 GCA_900549195.1 uncultured Collinsella sp. | reverse complement strand
TACACGTAAGGAGTCGTCGGCAGCGTCAGATGTGTATAAGAGACAGCTGTTATCCAGGAACTATTTCACCGCAACTTATTGAGGCCGAGCGGGCTGGTTCGATGATGGGTTCTGTTGTCGAGAAGATGAGGGCAGCCGGTCAGGAGTCTGCGTAGGGTTTTGTGGTTGGTATACCGTAGCCGCGCATCATGGAGCCGAACGTTTTGACATCGTAGGTGTCTGAGAGCTTGAAATGAATGACGTTGTGGCCCATGGCACGCAGGTTCGCATCGCGCATAAGGGCAGCTCGATAGGTTTTTGCCGCAGTATGTTCCGGATCATTTTGGGCATCGTCCTCAAACTTGCCTAGTCCATGCAGCTCAGCCAGCATCCAAGAGCCGTTTGGCATCTGCCAGCCGTAATCTGCCAAATAATAGCCGGCGTTTCCCGGTCGAGTGATTTCAACCTGAAGTTCGGGAGCGGCAACTCCCGCCAGAATCATTGCCGCCCGTGCCTCGGATTCTCCACCGTTATCCGATCTGCCATCCATGTGTTCAAAAACGTTAAATGCGCGCGCAATGCCGTGCAGTCCGCGGCAGTTCGCTTGTGCATATGCACGCAATTCTTCACGCTCGACACCGTACTCACGAGCCAGCCCGTCGACATAGCCTAGTGCATATCGAAAAGCGCTCGTTCGGGCGATGTCGACCACCGTGCGATATGGATCCGTTAACGTAAACGGTCCGAGCTGCCATACGTTGCCCGCCCGCCAGCGTCGGTATTCAACGAATTCGTACATATCGCGTCTGGTGGAACGCGGCAGCAGCACTTGCACCTTGTCGAGAAGGGAATATGCAGAACCGACGCCATAGAGCAGTGCCGCCGTTGCTCCACAAAACACGGCATCCGGTTCAACGACCGCAATAGCGGATGCCAATTGAAAGATGCGATCTTCGACGCCGAGGTCATTCCAATACGCGGGATCAGCGTAGACATGGTTGTAGAGTCGAATAATCATCTCTTTTTGCATGAGCGCGTAGGCACAGCGTTCATCCCATTTTTTGGTAGCTACAAACAGATGCCCGCCATGATGGGCCTCGAATAACCGGAAGAATAGCTCTGCTTGCGATTTGGAACAGCGTTTATCATGACTCATTTTCGACCCCATGGTCTCGAGGGGGAGTGAATGACACTACGCTATCCCATATTTGGTCCGCCAGACCTTGCCATGAACTGACCAAAAGCTTGACGGGGCAGGTCAGAGTCATGAGTCGGAGCCAAACATATCGGCAAACGGTTGATTAGTGCCCCTCGGCGGCACTAAAAACCACCCTTACAGAAAGTTGCGGTGAAATAGTTCCTGAAAAGCTCGAATAAGCCTAAAACCAGGAACTATTTCACCGCAACTTAGGAGGGGATGGGGTTAGCTGCGGGGGCGGTGGCGGAGTTTGTCGATGGTGGAGTCGGTGCTTCGGCTGCGGGATTCGGCGGCGCGGTCGCGGGCGTCGGCAGCGGTTTGGCGCTGGCGGCGGTAATCGATCATGCCTTGGATGATGGGCTTGCCAAAGCTCACGACATCATCGTTGTAGATGGCGGTTCGGGCTGCGAGGAGGCAGTCGGTAAAGTCCATATGGGTCTTGCCAAAGAGTTTGACGGCAAGGGCGACAACGGTGGGCTCGTCGACCATGACGTCATCGAGCAGCCTTCTCATGGCCGTAGCAATCTCAGCGCGGGGAACCTTATAGACGTCACGCAGCGTGACCACGACGCGCGTGATGATCTCGGGGTAGACGCGAGCGGTGCGCGTGGCGATGACCTTGGCGGCGCGCGGTGACAGAACTTCGTCGTCGTTGAGCAGGTAGCGTAGGATGACGGTCTCGTCGATGATGGTGCTACTCATGGATATCTACTTCCTCGGGACCCAAAATCGAATCGTCGCTTTCCGTGGCAAGGTATTCAATCCAGGCATTGCGCTCCTCGGCGCGGCGATTGGGATCTCCGTATGCTTTGAGCGATCCATAGGCGGCGGTGCCGTCCTTTGAGCGCACGGCGACCGGCTGAAAGGGAAGCTTGCGCATCAAAATGCTCTGCGCGACAGACGATATGAGCAGGACATAAAAACATTGAGAGCCCCTGCTGCATGAAAGAC
>URNK01000251.1 GCA_900549195.1 uncultured Collinsella sp. | reverse complement strand
TCTACACGTAAGGAGTCGTCGGCAGCGTCAGATGTGTATAAGAGACAGATGTATGCCCAGGGCGTCAACTCCGTCTACGACCTGGTGTGGAGCTACCTGCCCGACGGCACGCCCATGACCTACGGCGACGTGTTCTTGGAGAATGAGCGCGAGTTCAGTGCTTATAACTTTGAGGTCGCCAATGTCGAGATGATGCGTCAGAAGTTTGACGACTACGAGGCCGAGTGCCATTCCTGCCTGGAGCGCAAGCTTCCGCTGCCGGCGTACGACTGCGTCATGAAGTGCAGCCACGCCTTCAACCTGCTCGATGCCCGTGGCGCCCTGTCCGCGGTCGAGCGCGCCAACTACATCCTGCGCGTCCGCGCCGTCGCCAAGGCGTGCTGCGAGGCCTATATGGCCGAGGTCGCCGGAGTCAACGAGAATGCCGACCAGGAAGGCGAGGTGGCGTAAGCCATGGCAGACGCTAAGGATTTCCTGTTTGAGATCGGTACGGAAGAAATGCCCTCCGCACCGCTGAACAATGCCGTCAAGCAGCTTGGCACCATGATCGCCAAGGGCCTCGACGAGGCCGGTCTGGCCCACGGCGAGGTCCGCGTGATCTCGAGCCCACGTCGTCTGGCTGCGCTCGTGGCCGACGTCGCCACCGCGACCGATGAGGTTCACGAGGTCAAGCGTGGCCCCGCGGCCAACATTGCCTTCGACGCTGACGGTAACGCCACCAAGGCCGCCCAGGGCTTTGCCCGCAAGTGCGGTGTGGCTGCCGAGGACCTGGTCCGTCGCGAGGACACTGACGGTCGCGAGTATGTGTTCGCCGAGAAGAATATTCCCTCCGCACCGGCAACCCCGATTCTGACCGCTCTGTGCGAGAAGACTATTGCCGGCCTGCAGTGGCCCAACTACCGCAGCCAGCGCTGGGGCCACGAGCACGCGACCTTTGTTCGTCCGGTCCGTTGGATCTGCTGCCTTTTGGGCGAGGATGTTGTGCCTGTGTCGTTTGCCGACGTGACGAGCGGCAACACCACGCGTGGTCATCGCGTACTTGGCCCTGGTGACCATGTGGTTGCCAGCCCCGCCGTCTACGAGCAGGTGCTCGAGGACGCCGGCGTGCTTTCTGCCGAGCGTCGTCGTGAGGCCATCCTCGCCGGTATCGCCGAGGTCGAGGCTGCCCGCCCCGGCTGCCATGTCGATACGCCCAAGAAGGTCTTCGAGGAGGTTATCAACCTCTGCGAGTGGCCGACGGTGCTCGTCGGTACCTTCGATGAGGAGTTCCTCAAGGTCCCGCACGAGATCATCTGCGAGTCCATGCTCACCAACCAGCGCTACTTCCCGATCTATGACGGCGAGGGCAAGCTCACGCGTGAGTTCGTGGTCGTCTCCAACAGCAAGCCCGAGAACGCCGAGCGCGTGATCGACGGCAACGAGCGCGTCGTGCGCGCCCGTCTGGACGACGCAAAGTTCTTCTACGAGGAGGACCTGAAGATCTCCCTCGACGAATTCCGTGAGCGTCTGGCCAAGGTTGCCTTCCAGGAGAAGCTCGGTAGCGTGCTCGCCAAGTCCGAGCGCATCGAGCAGCTCGCGCTCGCTATCGCCCGCGAGGCTCATCTGGGCGCCCATCTTGCCGCCGACGCTGCTCGCGCCGCGCACCTGTGCAAGGCAGACCTGGTGTCCAACGCCGTCGTCGAGTTCACGAGCCAGCAGGGCGTGATGGGCGGTTATTACGCGACCGCGATGGGGGAGAACGACGAGGTTGCCCACGCCATTCGCGATCATTATCGTCCCCGCTTTGCCGGTGACGAGCTGCCCGAGGGCACCGCTGGCTGCATCGTGGCCTGCGCCGACAAGCTCGATACCATCGCCGGTATCTTTGCCATCGGCGAGCCCCCGACCGGCTCCTCCGACCCCTACGCGCTGCGTCGTGCCGCTATCGGCATCATCAACATCCTGCGCGACCGTCTGCCGATCGACCCCACGTCGCTCATCGACTTCGCCCTCGAGCTTTACAGTGAGCGGGGCATTGAGTTCGACGCCGCCGAGGTCGCCCAGCAGGTTCGCGACTTCTTCCATGGCCGCCTTGTGAGCATGGCCCGCGACGAAAAGATCCCGGCCGATACCGTTGCCGCCGTCTCCGCGGTGCACATCATCGCCC
>URNK01000250.1 GCA_900549195.1 uncultured Collinsella sp. | reverse complement strand
AGTCTCGTGGGCTCGGAGATGTGTATAAGAGACAGGGCTGAGACCACCGAGGCTGCTGAGTAAATAGCTCGCCGAGCAAACACTCGCATTCATGGCTAAAGGGCCGCGTATCCATCTGGGTGCGCGGCCCTTTTCTTTTGTTGGTACAAACGAGCCTGTCCCCATGGCACCAAATTGGTGCGGAGGGGACAGGCTCGTATGCACCAAATGGTAGAGATGCGGCGTTTGCCCAGATAAAACCTGCCAAAATAAACCTGTCCCTTTTTGGCAGGTTGGTCGTAGTTATTACGTGGCGGTCGAGGTCGACCGTATAGGCCGCGCCTTGTTTGGCTAAAGTACAATCATCTGTGTTTAACTCGCCCGCAGCTGCACGGCGTGGGCGATGGCCAAAAAGGAAAACCACATGGGATTCATGTCAAAGCTGCTGTCCTTTGGATCCGATAAGGACCTTAAGCGCTACTACAAGATCGTCGACCAGATCAACGGTCTTGAGCCCCAGTTTGAGAAGATGACCGAGGAGGAACTCCGCGCCCAGACCGATAAGTTTCGCGAGCGTTACGCCAACGGCGAGTCGCTCGACGACATGCTTCCCGAGGCCTTTGCCACCGTGCGCGAGGCTTCCAAGCGCATCACGGGCATGCGCCACTTTGACGTACAGCTCATCGGCGCCATGGCGCTTCATGAGGGTCATATTGCCGAGATGAAGACCGGCGAGGGTAAGACGCTCGTCTCCACCTTGTCCGGCTACCTCAACGCTATCGCCGGCAAGGGCGTGCATGTCGTTACCGTCAACGATTACCTGGCAAAGCGCGACTCCGAGTGGATGGGCCGCATCTACAAGTACCTGGGCATGACCGTCGGTCTGCTCCAGAACAACATGCCGCTCGAGCTCAAGCGTCCGGCCTACCAGGCAGACGTCACCTATGGCACCAACTCCGAGTTCGGTTTCGACTACCTGCGCGACAACATGGTCACCCGTCCCGAGCAGCGCGTGCAGCGCGGTCACAACTACGCCATCGTCGACGAGGTCGACTCCATCCTGATCGATGAGGCCAGGACGCCGCTCATTATCTCGGGCGCCGGCACTAAGTCCGCCAGCACCTACAAGGACTTCGCGCGCGCCGTGCGCGGCCTGGAGCGCGGTGAGGACGTGTCGCACGACATGCTCACCGCCACCGAGGACGTTGAACCCACGGGCGACTACGTCATGGACGAGGCCAAGCACACCATCGCCGCCACCGAGCGCGGTCTTAAGAAGATCGAGCGCCGCCTGGGTATCGATGACATCTATGCCGATCTCTCCGGCCAGCTGGTCAACCACCTGCAGCAGGCGCTGAAGGCCCAGTACATGTTCCACCGTGATAAGCAGTACGTGGTCACCAACGGCGAGGTCAAGATCGTCGACGAGTTCACCGGCCGCATTATGGAAGGCCGCCGTTACTCCGAGGGCCTGCACCAGGCCATTGAGGCCAAAGAGGGCGTGCTCGTACGCGAGGAGAACCAGACCCTGGCCACCATCACCCTGCAGAACTACTTCCGTCTGTATGACAAGCTCTCCGGCATGACCGGCACGGCACTTACCGAGGATGCTGAGTTCCGCGAGATCTACAAGCTGCCCGTCGAGGTCATCCCCTCCAACAAGCCCGTGCAGCGCGTGGACCACGAGGACCTGGTGTACCGCACCATTCAGGCTAAATACAACGCCGTTGCCGACGACGTTGAGCGTCGTCACGCCAAGGGCCAACCGGTCCTGGTGGGCACCGTCTCCATCGAGAGCTCCGAGAAGCTGTCCGCCGCCCTTACCAAGCGCGGCATCGCACACGAGGTCCTCAACGCCAAGCACCATGAACGCGAGGCCCACATCGTTGCCCAGGCCGGACGCTACGGCGCCGTGACCATCGCCACCAACATGGCCGGTCGTGGTACCGACATCCTGCTGGGCGGCAACCCCGACGAGCTGGTGCGCGAGCGCCTTGAGTACGAGGGCCTGACCATGGAGGACGTGACGCCCGAGCAGCTCGAGCAGTTTAACGCCGAGGCCAAGGAGACCTGCAAGGCCGAGCGCGAGCGCGTGCTTGCCGCCGGCGGCCTGACCGTTATCGGAACCGAGCGCCACGAGTCCCGTCGAATCGACAACCAGCTGCGCGGCCGCTCCGGTCGTCAGGGCGATCCGGGCG
>URNK01000249.1 GCA_900549195.1 uncultured Collinsella sp. | reverse complement strand
ATGTGTATAAGAGACAGATATGATACGTGCGCTCGCAGGCGTCTGTGCAAATCTGCGCCAGGCGGCGGGTGTTGCCCGAGTTCTTGCCGCCCACCACGACCATACAGTCGCAGCGGTTGGCAAGTGTGGCTGCTGCCTGTTGACGCTCACTCGTGGCGGCGCAGATGGTGTTGATCACACGCAGCTCCTGCACGCGCGGGGTTATGGCGGCCACGACCTCGGCGAGGTTCTGCGCGGTCTGGGTGGTCTGCACGATGAGGCCTACCTTGCCCTTGAGCGGCAGCGCGTCCGCATCGGCAGCGCAACTCACGACCTGCGCGTTATCACCAGCGTGGCCCAGGATGCCCTCCACCTCGGGATGGCCCGGCTCGCCCACGACGAGTACGCGATAGCCCTCGCGCACCAGCCGCTCGGCGGCCACGTGGACCTTCTTGACGTAAGGGCAGGTGGCGTCGACGACGTTAAGGCCACGCTCGCGAGCGGCATCGATGACCTGCGGCACCACGCCGTGGGCGCGGATGATCACGGTGCCGGTTGCGGCGTCGTCCAAGGTGTCGGCCAGGCCAACGCCTGCCTCAGCAAGCTCGCGCACCACGATGGGGTTATGGATGAGCGGCCCTAGGGTGTGGACCTGTGCGCTCTCCCCTGCCTGCGGCGCGGCGGCCAGCGCCATATCGAGCGCACGCTGTACGCCGTAGCAAGTGCCGGCGTGGGCGGCGATCTCGATGGTAGGCGCGGCTGCCTGGTCGGACGCAGCCGCGGCGGTGTTCGTCACGTTCTCGCTCATGGCTAGAACCTGCCTGGATGCTCGGCGCACAGATCGTCTCGCATGGCGTAGACGCGGTCCATGGCCTCGGACTCAAACCAAGTCAGGCGCTCCGTGCGCTTAAGCCCGGCCGGTGCATCGGAAAACGAGACGGCCTTGCCGGCGCGAATCCAGCACTTCTTAGGGCGCATGAGCTTTTTGCCCGCGGGCGTGATATCGGACCAGCCGCAAATAGCAAGCGGGTTCACAGGCGCCTTGCCCATCTGGGCGATGAGCGCAAAGCCGCCGTGGACCTCGGGTTTGATCTCGCGCGAGCGGATGCGCGTGCCCTCGGGGAAGATCAGAACGTCCTCACCGCGCTGCAGCGCATGCTGGGCGGCGCGCAGACACTTCATATCGGCAGTACCACGCTCCACGGGGATGCCGCCAACGCGGCTAAAGGCCCAGCGCACAATCTTGCTCTTGGCGAACTCGGACTTAAAGATGGGACGAATGCGGCGGCCCCCAAAGAACAGCGCCGTCTCCACGGCCAAGAGCTCGGCCATCGAGGTGTGGTTGCAGATGACCACGCTGCCGCGGCCTTCCTGGCGCTCAAACAGAAGATCGGCGTCCTCGACCTTCCAGCGCCACATGAGCTTGGAGAAAGCCCAAAGGATTGCCATGACCACGAAGACGGTGCCGCGGATGAGCGCGGGAAACTCGGCATACGGGGCGTTGTAATAGTCCTCGGGCGTCTGCTTAAACAGGCGCATGGGCTACCTCCTTTGGTTGATGAGGTCCTCGATTATCGAGACGACCTCATCGATGGTGTGGGCGGTGGAGTCGACGTGCACGGCGTCCTCGGCGGGCACGAGTGGGGCGACCTCGCGGCTGCTGTCGAGCTTGTCGCGCTGCTTAAGGGCGTCGAGGGTCTCGTCGACCTCGGCCTCGAGCTGCTCGGACGTGAGCGGCTGGGCGTCGTTTTGGTGACGCTGCAGCACGCGGCGGCGGGCGCGCTCGCGCGGGTCGGCGGTCAGGAAGACCTTGACTTGCGCGTTAGGGAACACGACGGTGCCGATGTCGCGACCCTCGGCCACGATATCGCGGTCCTCGGCGGCGCGGCGCTGATGGATGAGCATGGCGGCGCGCACGCCCGGATAGGCCGAGACCTTGGAGACGTTGGCGTCCACCTGTGGGGTGCGGATGGCGGCCGAAGCGTCCTGGCCGTCAATGGTCAGGCGCGTATCCTCGCCGGTGCCGTTGGTAAAGCGAATTTCGATCTGCTCGGCGAGGGCGTCGATTGCCGCCTCGTCGTCCAGATCGATGCCGCGGTCGAGCGCGGCGAAGGTGACGGCGCGATACATGGCGCCCGTGTCGAGCTTGTTAAAGCCCAGCTGGCGGGCGATCTCCTTGGCGATGGTGGACTTGCCGGAACCGGCGGGG
>URNK01000248.1 GCA_900549195.1 uncultured Collinsella sp. | reverse complement strand
GTGGCGGTGCAGGGCCGCGGCGTAGTCGTCGGGGCGGCCGGCGTAGATCTTCTTCAGCATGTTGGCGACCATCAGGCAGAAGGCGATGTTCATCTGCTTGTAGTAGGTCCAGGAGAACTCCATGCCCAGGGCGCCGACGTTGACGGCGCTCTTGACGAGGTCGGAGCGCGTGATCTTGTTCTCGGGACTAGAAGTCATCGTCCTCATCCCCTTCCGCGGAGAGCTGGGGCTGGGCTCCGCCCAGGCCGAGCAGGTCGAACTTGTCGATGCCGATGATGATGGCGATCAGGGCGACGCCCAGGACGGGCACGTTGGCGTAGGAGCACAGCAGGAAGCCCAGGAAGTAGAAGGGCACGAGCTGCTTGGTGAGCACCAGGCGGCCGAGCATGGCGAAGCCCATGGCAGGCAGGATGTTGGCGGCAACGCCAAAGCCAGCAAGGACAAAGGGCGGGATGAAGTCGAGCAGGCCCTGGATGGCGTCAGCACCCAGATAGAACGACAGCGAGCACAGCAGGAACGCCATGATGATACCGGTCAAACCGATCAGGAAGTGCATCGCATAGACACCCTTAAGGTTGCCCTGGGCAGAGAAAACATCGGCGCGGTCAACCAAAATCGGCAGGGCAGCGTTGAGGATGTTCTTGATGGCAAGGCACAGCGTGGCGATGGGCATGGCAAGCGCGATGGCTGCCTCGGTGCTCTGGCCCAGCTGGATAGCGAAGGCGCAGGCGAGCACGCCGCCGATCGTCTCATCAGGCGGCACGTAGGCGCCGATGGAGATCGAGCCCATGAACAGCAGCTCCAGACTCGCACCGATCGCGAGGCCGGACTGCAGGTCCCCCAGCACCAGGCCCACGAGCGGGCACAGGGCGATGGGGCGGAACGCATAGAGCGTACCGAGCTGGCAGTCGAACTTACCAAATGCGGCGATAAGTCCGATGAGGATTGCTTGGGTAAGCATATATCCCCCTTTCCTAATAGGACACTACGAAGAGCTCAGACTCTTCGAAATTGAACGCCTAGAGCACGCTGGCGCAGTCGACCTTGGGGTCATCGGCCAGGGGTCGAATCTCGACCTCGACGCCACGATCCAGCATCTCGCGCACATCGGCTTCCTCGGCCGCGGTCAGGAAGATCTGACGAGAGACCTGACGAGCATCGGGACGCTTCTCGTCCTTTGGCTTGGTGTTGCCCAGGTTGACCGACTTGATCTGCGGGCAGCCCTCAACAAGCTGCTTTGCCTCAGCAATAGTGGCGACACAGATGATCATCTTGTACTTGTCGGTCACGCCCGAGTTGATAGCTTCGATTGCATGCTCCATATCTTTGATGACGAGCTTGCAGCCGGCAGGCTTGCCCATCTTGAGCGTCGTCTTCCACACCGGGTCGTTAGCGACCTTATCGCCCACGCAGAAGATGCAGTTGGAGCCAAGGCCCTGAACCCAGGAAACTGCGACCTGGCCATGAAGCAGGCGATGGTCAACGCGAAGTAGCTGAATCATAATGTGACCCCCCAAAGGTCTTGTGCCGTCTTACGGCGTGTCAGTAGGTGCTGCGGATTAGAACTCTTCTTCCTCGTCGCCATCGACCAAAAGATCGTTGACAAACTTCACGCGCGTATCGTCCGCAGCGACGATGGCGCGAATCGTCTCCTCAACCGGCGCCGACTCGTCAGAGAACAGCAGCTGGATGAGGAGAGGAAGGTTCATGTTGGTAACGAGGTACGTGCGGGGACGCGTCTGGACGATCTTGGTGAACTCGTTGTTGACGCTGCCGCCAAAGAGGTCGGTGCAGACAACGACATCATCGTCAGCAGACATGCCTGCCAGCAGTTTTTGGGCCTCCTCGGCCACGTCCATGCGGCCATCGACGAACATCGAAAGATCGTGGACGTTGTCGCGAGCGCCCGAGAGCAGCTCGACGCTCTCCTTGATGCCGGTAGCGAAGTGCGCATGGCTGGCGATGATGTACTGTCTCATTCTGTGTTCCTCTCAATAGCCCGGCACGGTCCCACACCCGTTTTTTAGTAGTCGAACTGGTGATAGTAGCGACGATACTTGAGGTTGTGCTTGGTGACCGTCTCGTAGTAGCGAGCCAGGCGGTCGGTCACGAGCACCGTCAGAATCCACGGGGAGACGATGACGCGGAACTCGTCGTCAAGGCCGGGGATCGCGAACTCGGCGGTGTCGA
>URNK01000247.1 GCA_900549195.1 uncultured Collinsella sp. | reverse complement strand
GCAGCGTCAGATGTGTATAAGAGACAGCGCTCGAGAACCTCGTTAAGAACGGCCGCGCGCCCAAACTCGCCGGCCAGCTGACGCAGATGCTCAACATTCGCCTGGCCGTTTCGCCGGAGTGGAAATCGGGCGAGATCAAGGCCATCAAAAAGGGCCGCGGCGCCAAGCGCATCGTCGCCAACACCATGGCCGATTGCCTCGCATTTTTGACCGAGCATCCGGGCTCCAGCGTGCGCGTGCTCACGACCGGCGCTGCCGAGGAGCAGGAGCTCGTCAACCAAGCGCTCGCAGGCCAGGACTACGTAGACGCCGGCACCGGCCCCATCGGCTGCACCATCGCGACCCACGTAGGCGTCGACGCCATCGCCATCAGCTACTGCCCCCGCTACCAGCCAACTCGCTAGGGACGTCCACATCAGTTGCGGTGAAATAGGGACTGTTTTTGGCTTATCGGCCGCAAATCAATCCCTATTCCACCGCAACTTAGAAATCGGCGATCAGCCCAGCGGACCCTGAAAAAGCTCCTGATGAGTGCCCATTCGCACCAGCCTGATCACTGGGTTAGTCTTATGGGGCAGATATAGAACGACCACATCGACCAAGCCATCGGATAGGTGGAAATCGATGTGGCCGTTGTAATTGCCGCCCGGGTTTGAGAGCTCGTGGGCGCCGTACTCCGCCGGAAGCGACCCATGAGCCACAAGCTCTGCAACCGCCGCTTTAAACTCACTCTTTAGTTGCGGATGCATGCGCATCGTTCGTTTGTAGTCCGCCTTAAATTGAGCCTCGACTTTGATCTCGAACATCGCTATTCCTCATCAAGAAATGACATAAGCTCATCAGCGTCGTTGAATGACGGGCTATCGTCCGGCAAAATCCCCAACTCATGAGCCTCGGCGATTACCATGGCACGCCTCGTCGCCTCGTTGGGCACCTCCGCCCTTCCTACAATCTCAAAAGGAATCTTTCGCTGATTTACCAGCTGCCGAACAGCAAGGTTGAGATACGAATTGAGACTCAAGCCAACTGAGTCCAAGAACTCAGTCGCCTGTTCCTTGAGCCCCTCTTCGATGCGAACCGTCGTGGGCTTAACCGTTGCAGTAGACATACGCGACCTCCTCGCCTCATCTTTTACATCAGTATACCCAGTTTAGATGGCAAACTGACGTTAGATAGCATCAGATTGCCATGCATATCCATGTCGCGGTGGGCACGATTGCTCTACATCAGCCCGCCGAGCGCAATGTCGACGGCTTCGTTGAGGTCGTCGGTAATGTGCACCAGCTCCGGATCGAGCGGGCTGATCATACCGGCGTCCATCACCGGACCGTTAAGCCAGTCGAATAGGCCCTGCCAGTACTCGGTGCCCACCAAAACGAGCGGCATGCGCTTGACCTTGTGTGTCTGCACCAGCGTGAGCACCTCGAACATTTCGTCGAGCGTGCCAAAACCTCCGGGAAACACGATGGCGCCCGAGCTGTATTTGACGAACATGGTCTTGCGCACAAAGAAGTAACGGAAGTCCATGCCGAGGTTCACGTATTTATTGAGCCCATGCTCGTGCGGCAATTCAATGCCCAGGCCAACTGACTTGCCGTTGACACTTGCCGCTCCCCTGTTGGCCGCTTCCATGATGCCGGGGCCGCCACCGGTGATGACCGCCACGCCACGTTGTGCGATCTTGCGCCCGACGGTACGCGCCGCCTTGTAGAGCGGATCGGTCTTGGGCGTGCGAGCGCTACCGAAGATGGTCACAGCGGGCCCGAGCTCGGCAAGTGCGCCAAAGCCATCGACAAACTCGGCCTGGATGCGCAGCACGCGCCACGGATCAGCATGCAGCCAGTCGGTCGACTCCTCGGGCGCCAGCAGGTTGGCGTAGGTGTTGTCCTTAGGAATCATGGGGCCGCGCATAACCACGGGGCCGCGGCGGTACGTCTCGTCGTAGGCAGGCTCGCCCTCGACATTCTCGTTCTTAATCATGGGTACTCCTATCGAGAAAAAGAAAAACGGGCGGGGTCGACGCCATGCGCCAAACACCCGCCCGAACATCAACTATTCGGTATGGTACCCACGATGCATCAAGTGCTTGCAAGCTATCGGTCAGCGGTCGCGCAACCGATGCCGGCGCATGCGATGGCCGGCGCCGGTTGCGCGCGGTCGATTGGCACACGATCTCGACACCTGTCTCTTATACACATCTCCGAGCCCACGAGACTAGCGCTCATCTCG
>URNK01000246.1 GCA_900549195.1 uncultured Collinsella sp. | reverse complement strand
AAGCCGGACGACCCCCTCGCCTATCGCCCCGACCCCGCCGCCAGCCCCGCAGCGGTCGAAACGACGCAGCGCATACCCGTCGCGGACACCCCGCCCCAACAGCAACCGGCATCTACGTACGCGCCTGATTCACCGCAGGCCCCCGCCGCCAAAAAGAGCAGCACCAAGGCGCTTATCGCCGTTATCGTTGTGCTCGTGGCAATTATCATCGCCTTGGTCATCTTTTTTGTGATCAAGCCTTTCGACAACGCCGCCACGCAAACGACTGCCGAGATTACTAAGCTGCACCATGATGTCGACTCCGACGACCTTAAGCCCCTTGGCAACCTCAATAGCCTTTACGACGATGACGACGATGATGATGACGGCGAAGCAACCCTCTCCGAGCAAAACCTCTACCGTCGCCTGAGCGAATACTACGACCTGCTCGAAGATCTCGATAGCCAGGTCCGTGCCTGCGCAGAGGCGTTCAATGGCGGTTATCTGGAAGAGGACCGTACCACCCGTCAAAATCTCGCTGATGTCGCCGAGCGCACGGAAGACACCATCGAACAGTACTACGATATCGTCGAGGACCTGGACGTCCCCATGAGCTCTAAGAACTACAGCTCCTGGAAAGACATTGTCGCCCTGTATGACGACCTGGACCACCGCATCGACGCGATCTGCGATGCCTGGGAGATCAGCCTAAAGTACGCAAAGCCCGCGGACCATAAGGACGAAATCGTGGCGCCGCTGTCGCGCGACAACGTGGCGGGCACCAATGACAACAAGTACCGTCAGGACTTTGAGGACCGCTATCCCGGCGCCAAGCCTGTCGAGGTGAACTAGTCGCATGCGACGTTCTTAAACAGCTAGTCATTAAAGAACGTCCCCAATGACTACGCAAAAAACGAGCGAGGATCATGGGACCCTCGCTCGTTTTTGTTTTAGGCGATGTTTCGACCGTGCGGCTACTTGTCGGCAGCGGTCTTTTTGGTGGTCGACTTCTTCGCGGTCGTCTTCTTGGCGGCAGTGGCTTTCTTAGCCGTGGTCTTCTTTGCCGCCGTGGTCTTCTTTGCCGCGCTCGCCTTGGTCGCAGTCTTGCGGCCGCGGGCGGGCTTCTTCTCCTTGGTCGGGCAGTCCATGTTGACGCAGATACGCCACGGACCGCGCGCCGTGTTGACCACCACGATGGGAGCGCCGCACTCGGGACAGGTCTCGCCCGTCGCTTCGAGTTTGCCGCGCGCCGGCAGCGGATAGCTCACGCCGCAATCGTCATAGTTGGTGCAGCGGATAAAGCGCTTGCCGCTCTTCTCGCTCTTGTGTGCAATCAGATCGCCATGACGTCCGGCCTCGGCGCACACCTTGCACTCGCCCACCTTAAGGTCGGGCTCGTAGTTAGTGGGGCATGTGGGGTTCACGCAAATCTCGAAGGCCTTCTGGCGGAACGGCTGGCACTTAATGCGCGGCGCACCGCACTCGGGGCACACGGCGGCCTCGCCCTCGAGCGGGCTTACCTTGACGCCGCTCGGCACCGGATAGGTCACATCGCAGTCGGGCCAGCCCATGCAGCCGATAAAGCTGCCGCGGGTCTTGGCGCTCGTCTTCATAACCAAGTCCTTGCCGCACTTGGGGCAGGCGCCCACGCGCGCATCAGCCGTGACGGCGTCGCTGATGGCGTCTCCCAGCTCCTGCGTATGCTTGAGCAGCTCGTCGAGCACACCGGCCAGCAGCGCGCGCGAGTGCGTCACGACATGCTCTTCGGTGTCCTCGCCGCGCTCCACGCGAGTCATGTCGCCGTCGAGCTCGCTGGTCATATCGGGGCTCGTGATGCGCGGGGCAAACTGCGACAGTGCATCGATGATGGCGATGCCCAGCTGACTCGGCTCCACGGGATCGTTTTTGAGGTAGCGCACGGCGTACAGGCGCTCGATGATGCTCGCACGCGTGGACTTGGTGCCCAGGCCGCGCTTTTCCATCTCCTGCACGAGCTTGCCCTGGCTGTAGCGCGCGGGCGGCTCGGTCTGTTTGGCCTCGAGCTTAATGTCGAATACGTCGACCGTATCGCCCTGCTCCAGCGGCGGCATCTGCTCGTCGCGCTTAAGGCCGTACGGGTATGCCTCGCGGAAACCCGGGGTCACGAGCACATCGCCCGAAGCCACGAACGGCTCACCGTTCACATCGAGCTCGAGCTTGGTGTTCTCGATGGTCGCGGGACCCATGAGCGTCGCCAGGAAGCGGCGGGCGATGAGGTCGTAGAG
>URNK01000245.1 GCA_900549195.1 uncultured Collinsella sp. | reverse complement strand
GCTCGGAGATGTGTATAAGAGACAGATAGTATAATGCAAGTATTTTTAGAGCATTTCTAGCCTTGATACGACGAGGCTTTGGGCGGCGTCTTGCCCTTCAGAACCTTGTGATAGTAGTCGTACGTCAGCGGCGTCTCGTCGCTCAGGCGCTCGGCATCCTCGACCTCGCCAATAAACAGCAGATGCGTGCCCACATCCACAGTGTCGATCAAACGGCAGCTAAACAGGGCCGCCGCGTGCTCGGGCACATAGGGCATGCCCAGCGCGGTCTCGTGGGTCTCGTACTTGGCAAACTTGTCGTAATCGCTGCTGGTGCGGAAGCCAAAATTGCCGATATAGAGCATGTCGGCGGTCTGGTCAATCACGGTCAGCGCAAAGGCCTTAGCCGATGCGATTACGCCGGACGTGACATTTTCCTTGTTCACGGCAACCGAGATGCGCGGCGGGGCGGATGTCACCTGCACCGCTGTGTTGATAACGCAGCCGGCACGCAGCCCGTCGGCCGCGGCACTCACCACATACAGGCCGCTCGGCATCGTAAAGAACGCAGTTTTGTCCATAACGATCACTCCCCTAACCCAGGATTGAACCTCATGAATGTATGTACCCACAAAAAAGGCGGCACCCATAACGGACGCCGCCTTTGAGACATATGTGTCAGAACAGTAAGAAAGATGAGACGCCCGCAGTTGCGGTGAAATAGGGACTGAATAGTCCCTCAATCAGGCAAAACAGTCCGTATTCCACCGCAACTTATGAAGGGTGGTCAGCGATTGCGCTCTTTGAGGGCGCGGTCGATCTCGCGTTGGACATCACGCTTGGCCATGTCCTCGCGCTTGTCATAGAGCTTCTTGCCGCGACCCAGACCCAGCAGCAGCTTTACGCGGCCGTCGGTATTAAAGTAGAGCTCCAACGGAACCAGCGCATAACCACGGTTGCGAAGTTTACCGTCAAGAAAGTCGATCTCCTTGCGGTGCAGCAGCAGACGACGCCGACGGTCGGGATCGCGATTCCACACGCCACCATGGCTATAAGGGTGGATATGCAGGCCGACGAGCCAGCACTCCCCGCCGCGGATCAGCGCGAAGGTATCGGTAATCTGGCAGGCGCGCTCGCGAATCGACTTGACCTCGGTGCCACTCAGTTCGATACCGCATTCGAACGTCTCATCGATAAAGTACTCGTGATGTGCCGAGCGATTCTTGGAAATGAGCTTGCGCTCGCGCTTACTGGGCATCGCCGGCCTCCTTGGCGCCATCGGCGTTTGAGCCCGCAGCCTCGCGCTTTGCCTTGCGCTCGGCATTGAGCTCAGCATCGCTCTCGCGCACCAGTTTGATAATCGCCGCGCAGGCTTCCTCGCCCACCAAGTCGCGAGCACGCACCGTCAGGCGCGTCGCCTCCTGCTTGTCGCCGTCGCTTGCAGCATCGGTCGCGCACATAATCAGGCAGATGGCAATCTCGGCCGAAGGTGAGGTCGGAACGCCCTGCAACGCCAGCTCGCCCATCACGTGCTCGTCGCTCTCCTCGGCGGCATCCGGATAGGTGGTATGGATCTTGTTGAGCAGGCGCGTCGTATGCGCATCGTTGGGCGCCAGGCGCAGTGCCAGACGCGCGCAGCCCACGGCAGCCGAAACGTTCTCGGTCTCGGGCTCCAAGAAGTACTGACCTAGATTGGCGTAAGCGCGGGCGGCGCACTTGCCATCGCTTGCACGCTCCAGCACCGAGAACGAGAGCGATGCCCATTCCTGCTTGTCCTCGAGAGCGCGGAACAGCTCGGCCAAATCCAAGCGATAGTTGCAGTTCATGGGGTCCCAACGCACAGCCTGCATCAGGGCATTACGAGCGCTCACATAATCCTGCTGGCGAATGTAGGCAAACGCCATATCAGAGTACAGGCGGTCAAACGGCACCTCGACCTGCACGAGCTCGCGCGGATCCTTCTCCACGCGGCGATAGGCCAAGCGCTCAAACTTGCTATCGAAGTTAAAGTATTGGCGCTTCTCCTCCGTCCTGCACTCGGCGTCGATATACTCCTCGGCGAGCTCCACCAGGCGCTCCAGCAGCGGCGTCGCCGTAGCCAGGTCGCCCTGCGCCAGATAGTTCTCGGCATACGTGATGTCTTGCAAGCTGATGGGCAGATCCATGGCTACTCCTCGATCTGAGCGAAACACGGCAGGCGCCGTATATACGGTCAATACACAAAACCCGGGTCTCTTACGAGGCCCGGGCGTTCAATTTTGGTAGCCCGTACCAGATTCGAACTGGTGATCTCCGCCTTGAGAGGGCGGCGTCC
>URNK01000244.1 GCA_900549195.1 uncultured Collinsella sp. | reverse complement strand
AGACGGAAAGCACATTAAGTGCTTTCCTTTGCGTGCGGAACTCGCGACAAACTTAGCCCGCGCCAGCCGGCCCCGGAGACCCTCCCTGCCGTCACTATGTTCAACCAGTTTTGCGGGCGTGCGCCGCTGCGCGGCTAGCCCGCGTGCTCCTCGGCGGGGTTGTCTGATGGTTGTTGTTGAACTTCGGCCTTTGGCTCAAAGAAAAACGGGAGATGCAATCTGCATCCCCCGTTTTTGTTGCACCTACTCTAGGTCAATAAATTTGGTGCTCAGGATCTTGCCGTCCTTGACGAGCATTCTGGCCATGGTGGGGCCTCGGCTGCCTCGGGGGTAGCTGGCGCTGCCGGGATTGAGGACCAGGCAGCGGCCTACTTGGGCTTCTTTGGTTACGTGGGTGTGGCCGTTGATGGCTACGTCTACGGATCCCACGGGCAGGTCTTCGCGGTAGTGGGCTACGGCGAACTTGAGGCCTTCGTAGGTAAAGAGCGCCAAGCGGTCCACATCGGGGCCGTAGTCGCGGTAGTAGTCGTTATTGCCCAGCACCGCTCGCACGGGGGCGATGGTGCGCAGATGCTCGTAGTCCATCTCCGACGTAAGGTCGCCGGCATGGATAATCAGATCCGCACCCTTAAGCTCGTCCAGAAGCGCAGGCGAAAGATAGCCGTGGGTGTCCGAGATAATGTCGATACGCTTGACGCTTGCACTGTTCATGGGATCCCTTCCGCAAAACGATTTGATGCATTCATGCAAAAAAGCCCCACGGCTCCGCAGACGATTTTGGTCTACAGGGCTGCGGGGCCGGTGTGCTAGAGACTCAGGGCCTTTTTGAGCGGTACGACGCGACGGCGCGAAACCGGCACGCGTTCGTCGACGCCCGTAATGCCCAGCTGGATAGCGCCCGAGGGAACCGTCTCGACGTCGGTGACACATGCTAAGTTGACGATATAGCGGCGGTGAACGCGGAAGAAGCCAAAGTCGCAGAGCTTGGCCTCGAACTGTGCCAGCGAGGTCGTCGACAAAAAGCGGTCATCGACCGTATAAATACAGGAGTAATCGTCCTTGGCCATGATAAAGCGAATGTCGTCCACGGGGATGAGGACCTTGCGGCCGCCCTTTTCCACCGGGATGCGCTCGATGGTCACCTTGCTGTCCGTGACAGGCTTGGCGCGTTGCATAACCTTATCGATCGCTCGATCCAAGCGAGCCTCCTCGACCGGCTTCATCAGATAGTCGACGGCATCCACATCAAACGCCTCGACCGCATGATCGCTGTACGCGGTTACAAATACGATCGCCGGCGGATTCTTGAGCTTATGCAGTGCCTCGGCAAGTTGCAGACCCGAAGCGCCGGGCATCGAAATATCGAGAAACACGACATCGACGCGGCTCTCCATGAGCATCTCGATGGCGGAGCGAACGCTCGACGCTTCTGTGATCGTGCCGATCTTGCCCGTCTGCTCGAGCAAGAAGCGAAGTTCCGAACGGGCCGGGGCCTCGTCATCCACAATCATCGCACGCAGCATAGGGATAAAACCTTTCGTCAACTAACTACGTCGGGCATCCGCCAACCGGCGTTAAACCCGTAACCTATTATTTTACTCTTGAATGTCGAAGATGCTCTCCGACAAATCGAGATGCAGGAGCACTTTAGTGCCCTTGCCCGGCGCCGATTCGACGCGCGTATAGGAGTGCGGTCCATAAAAGCGATGGATACGCTCCGAAATATTGTGCATGGCCACACCGGCGCCGCCACCCTGTGGGGAGTTGGCGTCGGGACGGGCGGAGCGTTCGTCAAACAGTCTGGCAGCGGTGCCTTCATCCATACCCACGCCGTTATCGGCGACCGCAATTAAAATCGCATCTTCGCCATCCCTGTGAACCGACACATCGATCATCAGCGCATCGTCGTCGCCCATACCATGGCGCACGGCATTCTCGACGATCGGCTGAATCACAAATGCCGGCACCAGCGTGTCCTCGATGTCCTCGGACACATCGAAGGTCGCCAGCACGCGATCATCGCCAAAGCGCGCCTTCTCAAACGTCAGATAGCGCTTGGTCTGTGCGACCTCACGCGACACGGGAATGAGCGAGCCCGAATTGTCGAGCGTGGCGCGATAGAACGAAGAGAACTCGCGCAGCAGCTCGCGGGCGCGCAGCGGGTCGGTACGCGTAAACGACGCGATGGTATTGAGCGTGTTGAACAGGAAGTGCGGGTTGATCTGCGCCTGCAGGGCACGCACCTCGGCACGGGCCGTGAGCTGTCTCTTATACACATCTGACGCTGCCGACGA
>URNK01000243.1 GCA_900549195.1 uncultured Collinsella sp. | reverse complement strand
GAACGACAATACCCTTGTGGTTATCGAAGCCGTCCATCTCGGTCAGCAGCTGGTTGAGCGTCTGCTCGCGCTCGTCATTGCCACTAAAGCCGCCGCCATCACGCTTTTTGCCGATGGTATCGATCTCATCGATAAACACGATGCACGGGGCCTTTTCCTTGGCCTGCTTAAACAGGTCGCGAACCTTGGCGGCGCCACGGCCGACGAACATCTCGACGAACTCAGAACCAGAAATGCTAAAGAACGGCACGCCCGCCTCACCGGCCACAGCCTTGGCAAGCAGTGTTTTACCGGTACCCGGAGGGCCGACAAGGAGAGCACCGCGCGGCAGCTTGGCGCCGATCTCCTCGTAGCGCTGCGGCTTCTCCAAAAAGTCGACGACCTCCTTGAGGGATTCCTTGGCCTCTTCCTGACCGGCAACATCCTTAAAGGTCACGCCCACATCTTTGGAAGCGATAACGCGAGCGCCGGACTTGCCCAGTCCACCGCCGCCAAACCCGCCCCCGCCAAAGTTCATCGACGGGCCGTCATCACCCATAGCCTTCTTCATACGGCGGTTGAGCCACCAGCCAATCAGGAAGAAAATCGCCACGGGAAGAATGAGGGTGAGCAGGTAGTAGGTCATCAGACCCGAGTTCTTATCGGGAACGACCGACTCTAGCGAGGCGCCAGATTCAAGCACGCGATCGGTAAAGCCCGCGTCATTCGGCACGCCAGTCGTCTTATAGGCGATGTTCTCGTCCTCGCCCTTCTTGGTGTAATAAATGGTGTAATCGTCGGTATTGTATTCGACCTTATCGACGCTCTTCTTATCGAGCGCTTTGACAAACGTCGAGTAATCGGTCTTCGTAATCTGCTGCGTGTGACCGATGTTGGGGAACAGAACGGTCGAGAGCACGAGGTAGACGACGAAGGCGATGAGCACGTAGAGGATCATATTCCGTCTACGTTTGTTGTCATCCATCTCCATCTGCTTGAACTCCATCTACAGGGGTTGATAATGCTATCTAGAATACCCAACCAGGACGGCGATAAACCGACGCCGGGCACGAAAGGACAGAGATGGCATCACTGGAAGTCGGCAAGGTTCAAATCTATACGGGCGACGGCAGGGGCAAGACGACGGCTGCGTTGGGGCGCGAGAGGATGTCGAGGAACTGATTGCGATAAAGCCCGCCACCACGGAGCTCGTGCTCACCGGCCGCGGGCTGCTGCCGTTGGCCGACCTTGCGGACTTAGTCACCGAAATGCGCCCCGTCAAACACTACTTCGACGAAGGCTTCCTGGCCCGCCAAGGCATCGAATACTAATTGATCCGAAGGGGGCGGAGGAAAACGGATCATCGACATCACGACGGAGAGCAATGATCCGTTCTCCTCCGCCCCAAGGGATCATTAGGCAGTGGCGCGGCCTAGCCAGTTGCCACTGTGGTGGTAGATGGTGAACATCGTGGCCGTGATGAGCCAGGTTACGGGGTAAACCAACAGCAGGTGCTCAAGAGACGGATCGAACGGCATAATCGCAAACACCCAGATCACCCTCAAGACAACGGTGCCAAAGATGGTGAGCATCATAGGCTGCAAGCTCACGCCAGCGCCGCGAATGGAGCCCGACGCGTTCTCGATAATCGAGAAGATCGCGTAGAACGGCGCGATAAAATGAAGAATCGTCGTGGTGTACGCCGAAATCGAAGCATCATCGACAAACAGACGCGACAACGGACCCGAGAACACCAGCAGCACGGCAGACAGGCCACCAATGAGCATAAACGACAGCACGAGCGACGTATGGTAGCCCTTGCGCATGCGCTCGTAGTTGCGCGCGCCAAAGTTCTGTGCCGAGAACGTGGTGATCGACACGCCGAGCGCCTCGGTAACCATCCAGACAATGCCATCTAAGCGGCCCGAAAGACCCCACGCTGTGGTGACATCGGCACCAAACGAGTTGACCGACACCTGAATCAAAACGTTGGAAATCGAATACGCAGCTGACTGAAAGCCAAGCGGCAGACCACACGAGATCATGCTCTTGCAAATGCGAGGATCAATGCCGAGTTTGGACAGTGAAAGCCGCCACGCACCCGGTGCGTGCATCATACGAATCACGATCATCGTGGCGTTGGAGCAAATGGTCAGTGCCACCGCTATACCGCAGCCCAGAGCCTCCATATGAAGCACGGCGACGAAGATGACATCCAGCACCGCATTAACAAGACAGCCGGAAGCGATGATCACAGCAGGTCCGCGCGTGTCGCCCACGGCGCGCAGCAGTGCCGTTCCCATATTGAGCAGCAGCGCCGCAACCATGGCGGC
>URNK01000242.1 GCA_900549195.1 uncultured Collinsella sp. | reverse complement strand
GGCATTACCCTTGGTGGTGGGCCCTGCGTGGGGTCACACCCCAAGGGTAATGCTCCGCCTGACCGCTTTCAAGCTAGTTGTGGGTCGAATTTGGGTCGAATTATTCCGCGTACTTTTCTTTCGTAAATCTATGAAAACATCAAATGACCTGGAGTTATATTGACTTCAATTTGGGTCGAAATGTCTGAATGAAACAACGTCGTAGCGACCTCATAACCCGAAGGTCGGTGGTTCAAATCCGCCCCCCGCGACCATGAAACTTCAGGTCGGAAGCATAAAAGCTCCCGACCTTTTTCTTTGTCTAGGGGTTTCGGCATCTCTCGTTCTTTGGGTACCTCGAGGCGGGCAATCAGATAGATGCTTACGAGTATCATAGGGTCTTTTTACGTCGCGGTCGTGTCTCGTACTGGTGCGCCGCTCTTTGTGGGACGTGTCACTTTGCCATAGGTTGTCCGGCGGCGGGGCGCAGGTCGTTCCCCGTGGCGTCGCTCCTTTCGACGCTACGCTGCCTGGCTACTCGTTCCACTGGTGCTTTTTCATGTCGACGCAGCCGTTGTCTCGGAAGGCGACTCCTTCCTCCGTCAGTAGTGCTCGCTGGTCGGGGAAGTTTGGCGCGAGGCGTCCCGCGTGGTTGACGACGCGGTGGCAGGGATAATCGCCGTAGCGATCCGCCTCGCTCAGCACCGCTCCGACCAGGCGAGAGTTTTTCTCCCTGCCGATGAGGCGCACTATCTGACCGTACGAGGCGACGCATCCCGCCGGAATCTCTGCCACGACGGAGAGAATCTCATAAACCAAATCTTCGTCCAGGACTTTTCCCATCGTATCGCTCCCGTGTTCGCTTTTGCCTTCGGGGGCGCGGCGCCGATCACCCGTGCTGCGATTTTCGCAGCTCCCCTTACCGAAGCATCGAGGGAAAGCGCGTGCGTGTCAAGGTTGTCTGGTCCAGTTGCTGGCTCGATGCCTCGAGATGTTCGCCTCAAGTGCGACCTGCCCCTATTGGAAAAGGATGCCGAAGATGTATTTGGTGATGGCGGAGCGGCGGATGACCCCCACGAGTTTGCCCTCGTCATCAACCACAGGAAGCTTCTTGAACTTCTTCTTCGCCAGCAGCGCGGCGACGCGGGCGATGCTCTGCTCGGGACGGGCACACACTACCTGGCGCGTCGCGAAATCCATGACGCAGCGATCCTTCAGGTCTTCGATGCGCTGCTCAAGGCTCTGATCGTCGAAGTACAGCATGGACGCGTCGCCGCCCGTGAAGATGGTGTGAGCGCGATGCTGCGCGATGGCTCCCATGACATCGCCGTCGGAGATGAACCCGACCACCTGGTTGCGCTCATCGATTACGGGCATGCTGCTCACCTCGTTTTCGGCGAGCATGCGCACCACGTCGGAAATCGTGCAATCCTGCGTGCAGGTGAACGGCTCTTCAATCATGATGCTCGAAACGGGCGTCCCCTCGAGCTCGAGCGGGATGCGCTCGGACAGAATCTCGGACATCGCTTATGCCTCCTTCGTTTTCGGTGCGGTTTTCTTGGTGCGCACGCTGAATATGGCGCAGATAAGGGAAACGAGGCCGATTGCCGCGCACACCTTGTAAGCGACGCCCGCGCCCACGGCGGTGGCTACTTGGATGCTCGCATCGACGCCGGCCGACGCGGTGACGCTTGTCATGACCGTGATGATGAGCGCCGTGCACAAACCGCCGGCGACCTGGCGGCCGGTGTTCGCGATGGCGTTGCCGTGGGCGATCATGTCATTTTTCAAGGCATTGACACCCCATGTGTTCACCGGCATGTTCGCGAGCGACTGGCCGGCGGACTGCAGCATGCAGAACAGCGCAACCACCAAGATGGGCGTGTTTACCGTCGAAAGCGAGAGCAGGAACAGGGCGCCGGTCATGAGGGCCAGGCCGACGATCGAGATGGCACGCGGACCGAACTTGTCGAACACCACGCCGGAGATAGGGCTGATGATGATGCCCACCGCCGCGGCGGGAAGCATGGCCATGCCGGTTTCGAAGGCCGAAGCGCCAAGCGAGGTTTGCAGCAGCAACGGCAACAGCGTGTTGGTGACCAGGCATGCGGCGTTGATGAGCGTGACGATGATGGCGGCCACGCGGAACTCGCGCGTCTTGAGCGTGCCCAGTTGAAGCAGCGGGTCCTCGATTTTGCCCTGGCGTACGACGAACAGCACCAAGCACACGACACCCGCGACGATCGAGCCGAGCACCACGGGGTTGCCCCAACCCATCGACGAGGCGCTCGAGAACCCGTAGAGACTGTCTCTTATACACATCTCCGAGCCCACGAGACTAGCGCTCATCTCG
>URNK01000241.1 GCA_900549195.1 uncultured Collinsella sp. | reverse complement strand
CACGTAAGGAGTCGTCGGCAGCGTCAGATGTGTATAAGAGACAGTCTCCGACCTGCCGATGGACGATATGGTCTATCGCGAGGCCGACCGCAAGGCAATCCTTACGAACGATCTGCCGTGCATTGACGCCGCCGCTGCTGGCCGCATGCGCGAGGAGATCCTAGCCGCGCGCGACGAACTCGATAGCATCGGCGGCATCGTGGAGTGCGGCATCTACGGGCTTCCCGCGGGCATCGGCGACCCCATGTTCGACGGCATCGAGAACCGCATCGCGCAAATCGCGTTTGGCATTCCCGCCGTAAAGGGCGTGGAGTTTGGCATGGGCTTTGCCGTGGCCGCCATGCGCGGCAGCGAGAACAACGATCCGTATCGCATCGACGCCGAGACCGGCGAGATCGAGGTCGAATCCAACAACGCCGGCGGCATCCTGGGCGGTATTTCGACCGGCGCGCCCGTCATGTGGCGCATGGCCGTAAAGCCGACGCCCTCAATTGGCCGCGAGCAGCAGACCGTAGACATGGACGCCATGGAAAATGCCGAACTCTCGGTGCACGGCCGTCACGATCCCTGTATCGTCCCGCGCGCCGTCCCCGTTGCCGAAGCAGCAGCTGCCCTCGCGATTTGGGACGCCCTCCTAGAGGACGCCGCCCAGCGCTAACCCGCCCACCCCAGGCAATGATTCACGAAAGGGGTCCCTATGGACCTTGCTGACATCCGCCAGGCCATCGATGGCATCGACACCACGCTCCTCAACAGCTTTATCGAGCGCATGGACATTGCCACCGAGGTCGCCAAGTCAAAAATCGAGATGGGCAAGGCCGTCTTCGACCCCGCCCGCGAGCGCTCCAAACTCAACAACCTCGCCAGTCGCGCGCCCGAGCGCTACGAGGCCCAGACCATCGCCCTGTTCCGTCTCCTCATGAGCATGAGCAAGGCCGAGCAGCAGCGCTACATCAACGAGCTCAAGGGCATCACCATCTCGCAAAAGGCCCACGCCACGGCTGCAGCCTCCGACACGCCCTTCCCTCAAACCGCCACCGTCGCTTGCCAGGGCGTTGAGGGCGCTTACAGTCAAATCGCCGCGTGCAAGCTCTTCGACGTGCCCGATATTGCGTTCTTTGAGACCTTTGAGGGCGTCATGCGAGCCGTGCGCGACGGGTTCTGCGAGTTTGGCGTGCTACCCATCGAAAACTCAACTGCCGGATCGGTCAACGCCGTCTACGACCTGCTCGCCCAGTTCGATTTCCACATCGTGCGCTCGCTGCGCCTCAAGATCGACCACAATCTGCTCGTCAAACCCGGCACCAAACTCACCGACGTGCGCGAGGTTTACAGCCACGGCCAAGCCATTGCCCAGTGTGCGGGCTTTATCGAGTCCCACGACCTGCACGCCACCAAGTACCCCAACACCGCCATGTCGGCCGAGATGGTCGCCAGCTCCGGGCGCACCGATGTTGCCGCCATCGCATCGCGCAGCTGCGCGACACTCTATGGCCTGGAGGTGCTGGAGTCCAACATCCAGGACTCGGACAACAACTACACACGCTTTGTCGTCATCAGCCGCGAGCCACGCGTCTATCCCGGCGCTAATCGCACCTCGCTCATGATCACCACGGCCAACGAGCCGGGCGCCCTCTATCGCGTGCTCGAGCGCTTCTACGCACTCAATATCAACCTCATCAAGCTCGAGAGCCGCCCCATCCCCGGTCGTGACTTTGAGTTTATGTTCTACTTTGACCTGGACTGCCCCTTTGGCAGCAAGGCCCTCGACGACCTGCTCGATTCGATCGACGACGTGTGTGAAAGCTTCACCTACTTTGGCAGCTACACGGAGGTGCTCTAGATGACCGATACCGACGCAACCCGCCCCTACGGCGTACTGGGCCGCGTGCTGGGCCACAGCTACACCCCGACCATCTACAAAGAGCTCGCTGGGCTTGAGTACGTGCGATTTGAGCGCGAGCCCGAGGACCTCGCGGCCTTTATGACCGGCAACGAGTGGGAAGGCACCAACGTGACCATCCCCTACAAACGCGCCGTCATGGAGTACCTGGACGAGCTGAGCCCGCTCGCCGAGCGCATGGGCAACGTCAACACCATCACGCGCCTGCCCGACGGGCGACTGCGCGGCGACAACACCGACTACTTTGGTTTTCAGTGCCTGGTCGAGGAGCTGGGGGTTGAGGTTACCGGCAAGAAGGTCCTCGTGCTTGGCGCTACCGGTGGTGCCGGCACCACGGCAAGCATGGTGCTCGGCGACCTTGGCGCCACCGTGGTGCCCGTGGGCCGCACGAGCGAGGTCAACTACGGCAACATCGCGCAGCAGTTCGACGCCGCCCTACTCGTCAAC
>URNK01000240.1 GCA_900549195.1 uncultured Collinsella sp. | reverse complement strand
ACGCAGCATTCCGTCAAGGAGCTCCGCAGCTTTGGCATCCAGCCCGATATCATCGTGCTGCGCTCCGACCACCATATCGATGACGCTATCCGCGGAAAGATCGCAAGCTTCTGCGACGTCGACACCGATTGCGTCTTTACCAACGAGGACTGCGCGAGCATTTACGATGTTCCGCAGCTGCTTGCCGAGCAGGACTTTGACCTGCGCATTTGCGAGCGCCTGGGTCTGGACCCGCGTGAGCGCGACATGAGCGAGTGGAACGAGTTCCTGCGCAAACAGAATCACGCCAACCATCACGCCGACAAGGTGAAGATCGCCGTCGTAGGTAAGTACACGCAGCTGCCCGATGCGTACCTGTCGGTTATCGAGGCCCTGCACCATGCGGGCGTCTTCTACGATCGCCATGTGGACGTCCAGCTGGTCGACGGCGAGAGCCTCGACGAGCAGAATGTCTCCGAGGTTCTGGGCGACGCCTCGGGCATCCTGGTCCCCGGCGGCTTTGGCAAGCGCGCCCTGGAGGGCAAGATCCTCGCGGCCGAGTTTGCCCGTGAGCACAAGATTCCGTATCTGGGCATTTGCCTGGGTATGCAGGTGGCCGTGTGCGAGTTCGCCCGCAACGTCGTCGGCCTTGCCGGCGCCAGCTCCTCCGAGTTTGATCCGGATGGCCCGTATAGTGTCATCGATCTGATGAGCTCGCAGGAGGACGTGACCGAGAAGGGCGGCACCATGCGCCTGGGCGCCTATCCGTGCAAACTCGCCGCCGATACCCTTGCTCGCGAGGCATATGGCGAGGAGCTCGTCTACGAGCGTCACCGTCATCGCTTTGAGTTCAACAACGCCTTCCGTGACCAGCTCGAGGACGCCGGCTTGGTTATCTCGGGTCTGTCGCCCGACGAGCGCCTGGTCGAGATGGTCGAGCTGCCGCGCGACGTGCATCCGTGGTATGTGGCAACCCAGGCTCATCCCGAGTTCAAGAGCCGCCCGACCAACCCGCAGCCGCTGTTCCGCGAGTTCGTGCGCGCTTCGATCGGCCAGCACGAGGGTGTCGACCGTCTGCAGGTGACGCCCATGAACCTCGCTACGGACTAAGGGTGCCGGCGAATAAGGAACATACCGAAGCTACTCCCTCGTCGCTCGCCGTGGCGGCGGGGGAGTATCTCGATTACCTCGCGGTCGAGCGGGGTTTGGCGCGCAACACGATTGCGGCCTATCGTCGTGACCTGACGACGTACTGCGCCTATCTGGAGCGGGCGGGTATTGTGTCTTTTGAAGAGGTGACCCGTCAGGTCGTGGAGGGCTTTGTCGCCGCCCGTCGCGATGGGGGCTATTCGGATGCCTCGGTGGAGCGTGCGCTTGCGGCCGTGAAGGGCCTGCATGCCTTTTTGGTGCGCGATGGGGCTGTGGCCCAAAATCCAACGGCGGCGTTGCGCCTGCCTAAAAAGGCTGAGCGTTTGCCGGAGTATCTATCGGTGGAGGATGTCTCGGCGCTGCTCGATCAAGACTTCCCCGAGGGCGAGATGGGCTTGCGCGACCATGCCATCTTGGAAGTGCTCTACGGATGCGGTTTGCGTGTGAGCGAGTTGGTGGGACTCGATGTGGGCGATATCCATATCGACGATGGCTTTGTGCTCGTTCGCGGTAAGGGCTCAAAGGAACGCCTGTCCCCGCTGGTGGGAAGCGCGGCGCGAGCTCTGACGCTCTATGTAACTGAGGGGCGTTCTCGCTTGGCGGCCCATGCCCGCGGAACCGAGACCTCGGCGGTCTTTTTAAATAAGAACGGCCGCCGTCTGTCGCGCCAGGGCATCCATGCCATCTGTGAGCGCTACGGGCGCCAGGTGGGACTGGTGGGGCTCCATCCCCATACGCTGCGTCACTCCTTTGCCACCCATATGCTTGCGGGCGGCGCAGACCTCCGTGTGCTACAGGAGATCTTGGGACATGCCGATATATCGACCACGCAGGTCTACACGCATGTCGATCGTACGCAACTGACCGAGGTCTATTTGGCGGCGCACCCGCTGGCACATCGTTAACACATCGCTGACCTGCATATTTATAGGTATTTGGGGACGGGCTCCAGATTGCCGCGGCGTGCTTTTGCGCGCGCATGGGCAATCTGGGGCCCGTCCCATTTTTCGCCACTTGGCGTCGCGGTGGTGGGCCGCACGTGCCTTGGGTGGGGGAGTTTGGGGGCGATGTGAACGGCATGTAAAGGGACGCAAAAACCGCCTCAAGGTCAACTTGAAGGTTGAGGTTGAACAGCGGGGTGCCACAGGTGGCATCCCGCCGTTGCTGTAAACACAACATATTGTGTTTTCGAACCTGTCTCTTATACACATCTGACGCTGCCGACGACTCCTTACGTGT
>URNK01000239.1 GCA_900549195.1 uncultured Collinsella sp. | reverse complement strand
CGTAAGGAGTCGTCGGCAGCGTCAGATGTGTATAAGAGACAGGGCCATCGCCGGCGCCGTCGCGTTGCGCGACGAGCTTGCCCCAAACTCCAAGATCGCCGTGCTCTCCAACGGCACGCGCGCCGACCGCCCCGAGGTGCACGACGCGCTCATGATGGTCGACGACAACATCCTCAAGCTCGATACCATCGACCCGGCGTTTATCCAGCTGCTCGACCAGCCCGTTGGCCCCTACGACGTCGAGCACCAGATCGAGACGTTCGCAAGCTTTGACGGTCACGTTATTATCCAGACGATCTTTTTGACCGGCGAGTATCAGGGCAAGCTCATCGACAACACCAGCGAGGAGTACGTTGCCCCCTGGCTCGCGGCGCTTGAGCGCATTCGCCCACAAGAAGCAACCATCTACACGGTAGCGCGCGAGACACCGGTCGCCGGCCTTGCCAAAGCGGCGCCCGAGGTGCTCGACGCCATTGCCGCACGCGTTCAAGCCCTCGGCATTCCCTGCCAGGTGAGTTACTAGCAAAACCACGCAGCAGCTAGTGCCCGCCATCCCGCTCCATCAGTTGCGGTGATATAGTTCCTATTTATGCTGTTAAACCGCTTAAATCGGAACTATATCACCGCAACTTTTATGGACGCGTGAGTGGGCTATACTAGCTGCGGATGAAAGGAAGTTAGCCATGTATGACAAAGGACCCGTGCCCGGCCGCAACGACGCTTGCTGGTGCGGCAGCGGCAAGAAATACAAGAAATGCCACAGCGCCTTTGATGAGCGCCTCGAGCGCTTGTGGGAAGAGGGCTGGGAGGTTCTGCCCCGCACGCTCTACAAGACGCCCGCCGATATCGAGGGCATCAAGCGCTCGGCCGCCATCAACGTGGGCGTGCTCGATTACGTAGGCGAGCACATCGCCGCGGGCATGACCACCAACCAGATCGACCAGATGATCTACGACTACACCGTCGAGCACGGCGGCACGCCGGCCGACCTCAACTACGAGGGCTACCCCAAGAGCGTGTGCACCTCGATCAACGACGTCGTCTGCCACGGTATCCCCTGCGATACGGATGTGCTGCACGAAGGCGACATCATCAACGTGGATTGCTCCACGATCTTGGACGGCTACTTTAGCGACTCGAGCCGCATGTTCTGCATCGGCGAGGTCTCTGCCGAGCGCCAACGCCTGGTCGACGTCACCCGCGCCAGCGTGGAGGCGGGTCTGGCGGCCGTCAAACCATGGCTACCGCTGTCCGTTATGGCCGAGGCCGTGCAAAAGACGGTCGAGGACGCCGGCTTTAGCGTGGTGCGCGAGTACGGCGGACACGGCATTGGCAAGGAGTTCCACGAGGACCCGTTTGTGGGCTTTACCACCGAGGCACCCGATGTGGACACCATCATGGCCCCGGGCATGGTCTTTACCATCGAGCCCATGGTCAATGCCGGAGCGCCCGACATCAAGATTAGCAAGGGTGACGGTTGGCGCGTGCGCACCAAGGACGGCAGCGATTCGGCCCAGTGCGAGGTACAGCTGGTCGTGACCGAGGACGGCTACGAGCTGCTGAGCTGGTAGCCGTGGATGCGCCGGATGCTGACGGGCACGCTCGTCTTGCATCCGGCGTTTTTATTTGAACGTTTTGCCTGATAAAACCTGCCAAAATAAACCTGTCCCTTTTTGGCAGGTCGAGCGGAGAGGACTGCTTGTGAACATCCTGGTTTTGCTGCCCGTCAATGACCGCCATCGCACAATTCTTGAGTCGAGCGCTCCGGGCGAGGACTTTATCTACACGAGCGCCGACGCCGCCACGCGCAAGCAGGTCGCCGATGCCGACGTGATCCTGGGCAACATCGACCCTGACATGCTCACGGCATGCGAGCATCTCAAGCTGTTGCAATTGCAGACCGCTGGCTATGACGATTACTTGGCCGCCGGCACCGTACCGGCTGAAGCCAAGCTGTCTTGCTCGATCGGCGCCTACGGCCAGGCCGTGAGCGAGCACATGTTTGCCATGGTCCTTTCCATGATGAAGCGCCTGCCCGGCTATCACGACTTGCAGCGCGAGCATCGCTGGGAGGATTTGGGGCCGGTCACCTCGCTCAAAAACGCCAACGTGCTGGTGCTGGGCGCGGGCGATATCGGTGGCCACTTCGCCACGCTCTGCCGCAGCATGGGCGCGCACGTCCGCGGCATCAAGCGCCATCCGCTCGTCTACCCCATTGTGTTTGAGGACATGGACGGCATGGGCGCCCTGCCCGAGCGCCTGGCCGAGGCTGACATCGTCGCATCCTTTATGCCGAGCACACCCGAGACCCGCGGCCTGGCGAACGCCGAGTTCTTTGCCGCGATGAAGCCGGGCGCCTTCTTTGCCAACGGCGGCCGCGGCGACCTTGTGGTCGCCGACGACTTGGCTGCCGCTCTGG
>URNK01000238.1 GCA_900549195.1 uncultured Collinsella sp. | reverse complement strand
TACGATATGAGCGCTAGTCTCGTGGTCTCGGAGATGTGTATAAGAGACAGAGGCTGCCGAGGCTGCCGCAAAGGTTGCGGTTGCTCAGGCTGAGGCTGGCGTGCTGGCCGAGGATGCGGACGCCGCCGAGGCTGTTGTCGACTCCGTCGAGGAGTAGCCATGCCAGAGGGTTCCGTCCGCAACTTCGACGAGATCTCGGACCGTCTGGACCAGATCATCGCTACCGTTCGCTCCAAGGATACGTCCTTGGAGCGTTCACTCGATCTGTTTGACGAAGCGATTGAGCTTGGCTCCCGCGCGGTCGATATGGTCGACAAGTTTGAGTTGACGCCGCGTGAGGCCGACAAGCTCGAGCAGGAATACGATGAGGATGCGGCAAACGAATCCCAGGATAGCTAGGCCGCATCTCCGGATACGAATGGTTGATGGCATTCATGAAACGCGTGCGTCTTGATGACGAACTGATTTCACAGGGCATCTGCGCCGATCGCGCGGATGCCCTTCGCACTCTTATGGCCGGCTTGGTCTCGAGTGGTGGCGAGCGCTTGACTTCGCCGGGCCTTAAGGTGATCCCGGGGCTGCCGCTGCACGTGAAGGGGCGCATTCCCTATGTTGGCCGCGGCGGTCTTAAGCTCGAAGGCGCGCTTGATGCGTTTGGCATCAATCCGACGGGCCTTGCCTGTCTGGATGTGGGCTGCTCTACCGGCGGTTTTACCGATTGCCTGCTCAAGCGCGGAGCTGCGACCGTTGTCTCGGTGGACGTGGGTCGCGCCCAGTTTGATTGGTCGTTGCGTCAGGACGATCGCGTGATGCTGCATGAGCGCACCAACGTGACGCAGCTGCCTGAGCTTGGCTATGCCGGCGCCATCGACCTGGCAGTGTGTGATGTCTCGTTTACCAGCATCGCGAACATTATCGATGCGGTGCTGGCGTGCCTGGCGCCTACGGGTGCATTCTGCACGCTCGTAAAGCCGCAGTTTGAGGCTCCGGCGGCGCTGGTGGGCGAGGGCGGCATTGTGACCGATCCCGCCGTGCGCCGCGATACACTCGTGGCGGCGGTTAAACTCTTTGCTGCCAAGGGCCTCTTTCCGGTCGATGTGTGCGTGTCACCCATTCATGGTGCAAAGGGCAACGTTGAGTTTTTCCTGTACGGCACGAGATTTGGCCCTGGCGACCGCTCGCAAGACGAGCTGCAATCCCAGGTATCGGTTATGAGCGAGAAAGCTGCAATGCTATGAAGGTCTTTCTGGTCCCCAATTATTACAAGCAAGAGGCGGTCGAGAGCGGCCTGATGCTCGAGCTTTGGCTGACGCGCCAGGGCTATGAGGTGGCATGGGCTGCCGACCAGCGATCCAAGATTCAGAGCACGCCTGATATTGACGGCTCCGATCTGGTCATTACGCTCGGCGGCGACGGTACGTTGCTGCGCGCTGCCCGCATCCTCAACCATCGCGAGATTCCTATCCTCGGTCTTTCATATGGTCACCTGGGCTTTTTAACTGCTGCGAGTCCCGAGGAGCGCGACATTCTGCAAGTCGTGAGCGACGCCCTGTCCGGCGAGCTGCATGTGAGCCGTCGCGCTACCATCGCCGCGGATATCGTGTCCGTGCGCGAAGACGGTACGAAGGATGTCGTGCGCACCTTCGCCCTCAACGACATGGCGCTTACCCGCGGTCCGTTGTCCGATATGGTCGAGTTCGACATCACGGTGTCCGGTCACCATATCGACCGACTGCGTGGCGACGGCGTGGTCGTGTCCACGGCGACTGGTTCTACGGGTTACGCGCTCAGCGCCGGTGGCCCCATCGTGAGCCCCGACTATACGGGCATGGTCTGCGTACCCATTGCGCCGCACACCATTCAGGCCCGTGCCTTCTTGACTTCGCCGAGTGATGTCGTCGAAATCTTTATGTCCGATGATCGCCCGAGTGTTCCGGCGATTGCTATCGATGGACAGTTTATTACCTGCGATGGCACCGTTGAGAGCGTGGCTGTGCGCCGCGGGCCCGGAGATGTGCTGCTCCTCGATTACGGCCCCGAGAGCTTCTATAACTCGGTGAGCCGCGTTTTCTACGGAGTCCGTCATGATCGATGAGCTGCAGGTTTCTAACATTGCACTCATTCGCGAGGCGACGCTGGTGCCGAGTGCCGGTCTGACTGTCCTGACCGGCGAGACCGGCGCCGGCAAGACCGCGCTGCTCTCGGCCCTCAAGCTTATTTTGGGTGAGCGCGCGGATTCGTCGACGGTGCGCGAGGGCGAGGCGCTGGCGAGCGTCGAGGCGCGGCTGTTTGACGGCCCGCACGACACGGAAGGCTTCACGGTCCAGCGCAGCCTTTCTGCCGAGGGCCGCAGCCGCGTGAAGATTGACGGCCGCATCGCCAGTGTGCGCGAGCTTTCGGAGCGCGTTGGTGTGATGATGGATCTGTG
>URNK01000237.1 GCA_900549195.1 uncultured Collinsella sp. | reverse complement strand
TGGGCTTGTCGTAGACCGGCAGCAGCTGCTTGGAGGTCACGAGCGTGAGCGGGTACAGGCGCGTGCCGGACCCGCCGGCGAGGATGATGCCTTTCATAGCGTTATCGCCTTCCGAGGAAAAGGTCTTCATAGCTGTCGGTAATAGACCGCCACGAATACCGGTCGCGGATAACGGAAGTCGAGGCCGCATCGAACTCCTCGATCGACTTCAAGTCCATCGCGTCAGCACGGTTGATAAGTTCAGCCAAGTCTCCGGACTTCTTGTCCCAATACATAGCGGAATCCTCGGCGACTTCTCGGTTGAAACCCACGTCTAAAAGAAGATTCAGGCGGGTGGAAGCCAAGGCCTCCAGGAGGCTCGGGTTGGTGCCCCCGACCTCATGGCCGTGGAAGTAGCCGTATGCTTTCTCGCGGATCTTCTTCAGGAGCTCCTGGTCGTAGACGGTCCCGACGAACTTGATGCGTGGGTCGGACTTGAAGTGCGTCTTCCGCTCGAGCTCCGCGAGGAAGGAGTCGTCCACTCCCGTCACGAGCGCGAAATCCCGCTTGGATTCGGAAGCCATGAACTCCCGGATCATGGTCTCGTAGTTGTTCTCGGGCACGAAGCGTCCCACAACCAGGTAGTAGCCTAAGGGCTCGAGGCCCTTCTCGGAGAGCCATCCAGTGAACTTGGGGTCGTCGTCCGCGAGCGCTGAGTGCCTGATGTCGGCCCCGTAGGCGATGAAGGTCGTCTCGGGGTGCAGGTCGGCATACTCCCCGCGAATGTACTTCTCGATGTTCTTGGAGTCGCACACCATCAGGTCGGCGTGCTTGACCATCCCGCGCTCCGAGACCTTCCAGTACTTTCGGACGGGCGCGCTCCACTTGGCGCGCTTCCACTCGTGGCCGTCGGGGTTCACGAGGACCTTGCCGCCAAGGGCGTGGATCCTGTTCACGTACCTGCCGAAGAACGGCCCGATGCGACAGGCCAGCACGTAGACGATGGGGTGCTGGACTCGGTTCTCCTCAATGTAGGCGATGCACCACTTGAGGGCGTCGATGTCGTAGAAGATGGCCCTCGCGGCGCCGACGGGCCTGCGCAGAACGTTGAAGCAGTGCGCCCCGTTGTGCTCGAACTCGCCGATTTGCTCGGCGGAATCTACGGCGCATGCCACGTGGTACTTGATGTCGTGCGACACCTGATTCTCGGTCAGCTTCTCCACGAACGTCTCGTAGCCGCCGTAGTTTGCCGGAATCCCCTTGGATCCGATGATGAAAACATGCTGCATTAGTACGCATCGCTCCCGTTGAAGACCTCCAGAACCGTTAGGAGGATGATCTTGAAGTCCGTGATGACTCCGCGCTTGGCTATGTATTCGAGGTCCCGGCGGACCATGCCGTCGAAACCGGTGGAGTTGCGCTCCGTAACCTGCCAGAGCCCCGTAATGCCTGGTTTCACTGCTAGCCTCTGCAGGTCGTACTCGGTGTACTCCGCGACCTCGTTGGGCAGCGGCGGGCGCGGGCCCACGACGGACATCTGACCCAGGAACACGTTCAGGAACTGCGGGAACTCGTCGATGGAGTGCTTGCGGATGAACTTGCCGATCTTGGTGACGCGGGGGTCCTCCTTCATCTTGAACATGGCACCGGGGATCTCGTTCTGCTCCTTGAGATCTGCCAGGCGCTCGTCGGCGTCCTTGTACATGGAGCGGAACTTCCACATGCGGAAGGTCGACAGGCTGCCGTCGCGGTGGGTCTGTCCCACTCGGATCTGGCTGTAGAAGGGGTTGCCCTCACTCTCTAGGCGGATGGCCGCGGCAAGCACAAGGCTGGGTACGGCTATGACGGCCAGCACGCAGCCGCTGAACACGATGTCAAAGGCGCGCTTAACGGCGCGGTAGGCCAGGCGCGAACGATCCCAGTCCATAATGGATTGCATGGCCTTGTAGCGGCCGGCGCCCTCGCGTCGGTCCATGGCCTGAGCAATGAGCGCCGCCCCCACGGGCGCATCCGTTGCAAATTGAGTTTTATCCGACACGTTTTCTTTCACCACTTTGTCCCTAGGTCGGGGATTCTTCCTGTTCTGTGTGGCGGTTGCCAGCAGCTAGGCGATCGCCTTTTTTAGGTTGCGCATGATGCGCTGCTCGCTTGAAAGCACGGCGAGGCCAACGCGCGTAGTTACGCGTCGGCCGCACAAGTCGAGCTCCAAATAAGCAGTGCTCTTGCGTCTGTTAATGGTTTTGATAAGGCCTTCGTGGCCCAGCAGCGGACCTGCCGTAACTACGACTTGGTCGCCGTCTTTTAGGGCCTCGCTTATGGGCACCACGCGGTCTCCCCTATGCGTAAAGCTGCCAATGAGCTGGGTCTCTTCTTTTGCCAGCGGCACAAACTGACCGTCCTGGGATAGCACCCGGGCAAAATCGTCCATGCGCAACAAAGACTGTTGCACGGTGCGGGGG
>URNK01000236.1 GCA_900549195.1 uncultured Collinsella sp. | reverse complement strand
TACACGTAAGGAGTCGTCGGCAGCGTCAGATGTGTATAAGAGACAGATTTTGGACCTTATGAAATCCGACGCCGAAGAGGTGCTCGCCGACGCTTTGAATCAGTTCGAAGGCAGGCATCAGCAAAACGGCGTGGACACGCTGCTTGTTTTGGGAACCGACGTCGCATCGGAAATCGCCAAGCTTATCGAAAAGAATGGCTACGACATGGTGGTTATCGGGTCGCGCGGGCTTTCTGGCATGAAGCAGTATCTGGGTAGCGTGAGCCATAAGCTGCTCGGCGCAACCAAGGTGCCTGTGCTCGTTGTGAAATAACGCCGCAAATCAGGTAAAACATATCATGCGCAGGAAGGCTTCGCCTATGGCGGGGCCTTCCTCTTTTTCTGTCCCGCTGCGTTTACAATGTGCCCGCAGGCAAAGAAAGGAGACCAGCTATATGAAGTCAAGGGCTAAACCGTAAGTTTTCGAGAACAGTTAATTGTCCGAACGTTGCAGCTTGAGAACCGAATATCGAATGCTTTCCGGGCATGGCGAAGCAGGCGGCGGGGCCGCCTCCGATGCCCTTTGGCTTTGATCGCCCTATTCCCTCCCCGGGTCGTACGGGACCTGGTCGCGCATCACCGCGAACACGATGTGGCACAGCTTCCTCGCCACGGCCGTGACGGCCACGCGGTGGGGCTTGCCCTCGGCGCGCTTCCTGTCGTAGAAGGCGCGCAGCCCCGGGTCGTACTGCCTGGCGCGGTTGGCCGCCAGCCACAAAGCGCGGCGAAGGTACGGCGAGCCGTGCTTGGTTATGGGGCCGCCGCCGCTGTCGAACTGCCCGGACTGGCTCACCGACGAGTTCAGCCCGGCGTAGCTCACCAGGGCGGGCGCGTTGCGGAAGCGCGACACGTCGCCTATCTCGGAGACTATCTGGGCGCCCGTGACGTAGGACACCCCGGGTATCGTCAGCACGAGCGGCTCGACCTCGTCGAGCAGGGACCTCAGCCTCGCCTCGACCCCGGCGCACTCGGAATCTGCGAACTCGATCTGCCTTATCAGGGACTTGACCTGGAACGAGGCCGCCTCCTGGCCGAGCCTCACGCCGATCGACGACTTGGCCGCGGCCTTGATCTTCGCGGCGTAGCCGGACGACTTGCCGCCGCGCCTGGACGCCTCGGCGATGTCGCGGGCGAGCGAGTCGGCGCGCCTCCGCGCCAGCTCGAAGGGCAGCGGGGACTTGGACAGCACCGCGCGGCTGCCGGCCCCGAACATGTCCGAGAATATCCCGGCGTACTCGGGGAAGTGGGCGTCCATCAGGCATATGCACTGGGTCTTGAGCTCCGCCACCATGCCGCGCAGCGACTGCAGGTAGCGCGACAGCGACCTCAGCGACGCCATCTCGTCGGTGGCGAGCCTGGTCTCGTCGTACTGGCCTATGCGCAGCGCCTCGGCTATGAGCCCGGCGTCGACGCGGTCGTTCTTGACCTTGTCGAACCCCTTGAGCTTGCGCACCGCCTTGACCTGCATGGGGTTTATCACGGCGACCGAGTAGCCTCGGGCGACGAGGAACGAGTAGCACGCCATCCAGTAGTGGCCGGTGGCCTCCATGCCCACGACGACGTCGGACGGCGACCCCGCAAGGCCCTCGAGCCACGCGACGGCCCTCTCGAGCCCGGCCTCGGTGTTCTTGAACGGCATCGGCGGGCACATCTCCGCCCCGCGCTCGTCGACCGCCCCTATGACGTGGTCCGTCTTGGCGATGTCCACACCCGCGTAGATCATTCCCGGCTCCCTTCTGCGATGCGGCGGGGCCTGCCCGAGCGCCCGGGACCGCAACCTCCCAAAAGAGATCCGAGGTGGCGCGTCGCCCCTCATCCAGCTAATTCGCGGCCTTTCCCGAACGGGGCAGGATGCCACTCTCCTTTGCGAGGTCGCACCCGTCGCCTCAGCCGTCATGTCGGCATCCCTGCCCGCCAGAGTCTGCATTGCATCTGAAAGCATTCGATATTCGGCTCCCAAATGCAACAACTAAAAGATAGGAGCCCTCATGGATATCAAAGTGATAGACGAAAACCGCTCGCCCATCGAGTGCGTGGTGTCGCTTTCCGCCGAAGAAACCGCTGTGACTGCCCGGCACCTTATATGCTTCTTCCAGAATGCTTTCCACATCCAGATCGCCATTTCCGATTTTCTCTGCTGCCAGATATACGATCTGTCTGTCATAACAGCGCACCTGCATCTTCTTTGCAAGAATCTCTGCAACTTCTCTTCCGCCGCTTCCGTATTGGCGGCTGATGGTAACAATCGTATGTTCTCTCATTTTACAGTTCTCCTTTCGCTTCACGTTCGATCAGTTCTTTCATGATATCCGGATACTGTTTATCCAGATGATAGAACAGAAGTACTACAAGCACACCACCTGCAACGATCAATGGACCGCCTTTGTAAATGTTCACGATCATATGTAATGCACCTG
>URNK01000235.1 GCA_900549195.1 uncultured Collinsella sp. | reverse complement strand
GTGGGCTCGGAGATGTGTATAAGAGACAGATCCTGCACCATACGTTCGATGCGGGCGAGGGCGTGCTGATTCCGGCGGAGATTCTCGAGCACGCCAAGCGCGGCTGCCGCAACTTCGTGATCCTGCAGCCGTTCGGGTGTCTGCCCAACCATGTCGTGGGGCGCGGGCTCATCCATGCGCTCAAGGAGCAGTATCCCACGGCGCAGTTCCTGCCGCTCGACTACGATCCCGACGTGAGCTTCGCCAACGTGGAGAACCGTCTTCAGATGCTCATCATGAACGCCAAGGCGCAGGGGTGCGGTGAGGCGCATGGCGAGACCGCGTAAGGACGCCGATGCGCCCGATGCACGCACCCGTATCATCGAGGCGTTTTGGGAGCTCATCGAGAACAACAGCATCTTCGAGCTGTCGGTTGGCGAGGTGACCCGCGCCGCCCAGTGCAATCGCGGAACGTTTTACTACTATTTTCACGATTTCGATGAACTCGTCGCCATCGCCATGACCCAGCTGCTGCAGGATAACGAGCTTATCACCGATGCCCTCTGGCATTTTTCGAGCGAGGGCGACCTTTCGGCGTTCGACCGGCGCGACGTCCGCTGCCTGCTGCGGCGCATCGTCATCACCATGAGGGCGGGTGCCGCCGAGCAGGTCGTGCAGGGCATCCATACGATCATCATCGACAGCGTGAGAGAGATCGTCCACCCCGACGGAGAAGAGCTCAAGGCAGATTCGAGCTTTGCGGTGGGCTTTCTGGTCTCGGGCATCATGGGCTTTGTGATGGCGGTCGGCTTTGCCCGGGAGGGCGGCGAGGAGATAGACCTCGAGCAGCTGGGGGACAGCGCGTGCGCGTACCTGAGGGCGGTCGCCATGCAGACGGTTGAAACGGTCGCGCAAGTCGAGGGCGTCGATACATCCGAGCTGCTCGAACGCGTCTCCAAGGAGGCCGATGCCTATCGCGCATCGCGTGCGACGAGTCCCGACGTGGTGAAAGACGTCTAGGGTTTCTCTTGCGGGGCGCCCGTCGCGCATCGCGCGGTGAGTCCCGCGATGCGGTCATAACCTGCATTCATGTGAGCCGGGTTTATAGATATTCCTCCAGCTGTTAACATAGACAACCTGTGGGTAAAGAGACAAAAGCGCCGCCGACGGGCGGGCGTTTTGATTTCGATGAACTCATGTAAGGAAACGAGCATGTTAGATAGATTTACCGATCGAGCGCGCAAGGTCATGTCGATGGCCAAACAGGAGGCGCTCGATCTGCACTCAAATAAGGTGGGCACCGAGCACCTGCTGCTCGCACTCGCCAAGGAGGACGAGGGCATCGCTGCCGAGGCGCTGCGCTCGCTTGATATCTCCTACGACGACATCATGGACACCCTCAAGGAGGTCCAGACCACGGTTCCCGAGCCCAGCGAGGAGACCGAGGCTGCCAAGCTTGCCTTTACGCCGCTCGTCATCAGCGTGATGGAGCGTTCATTCCGCGTGGCGCGTGAGAACAACCAGACCTACGTGTCGACCGAGCACTTGCTGATTGGCATCGTCGAAGAGGGTAACGGCATGGCCATGGACATCCTCATGCGCCTGGGTGTGTCGTCCGCCTCCATCAAAAAGGCTATCGAGAAACTTACCGCCAAGGACCAGGACAAGAAGCGTCCGCTCGCCGGCGCCGGTGCCGGGCGTCCCGGTGCGGGCCTGCCGTTCTTTAGCGGCTCGGACGCGTCGCAGCAAAAGGGGAGCGGCACCGATACGCTTAAGCAGTTCGCCACCAACCTTACGCAGAAGGCGCGCGACGGCGAGCTCGACCCTGTAATTGGTCGCGAAAAGGAAGTCCAGCGTATGATGGAGATCCTTTCGCGTCGCACCAAGAACAATCCGCTTATCTTGGGCGACCCCGGCGTGGGCAAGACGGCCATCGTCGAGGGTCTGGCTCAGCAGATTGCAGCTGGCAACGTGCCCGAGAACCTTATGAACCAGAACATCTGGACGCTCGACCTGCCGGGCCTCGTTGCGGGCGCCAAGTATCGCGGTGAGTTTGAGGAGCGCCTCAAGAACGTGATCCAGGAGGCCACCGAAGCTGACGACGTCATCCTGTTTATTGACGAGATGCACACCATCATCGGTGCCGGCTCTGCCGAGGGCTCCATCGACGCGAGCTCCATGCTCAAGCCCGTGCTCGCGCGCGGTGCCTTCCAGATTATCGGCGCCACCACGGCCGAGGAATTCCGCAAGTACCTCACCAAGGACCCGGCCTTCGAGCGTCGCTTCCAGACCATCGATGTCGAGGAGCCGAGCGTCGAGGACACGGTCAAGATCCTGACCGCGCTCAAGCCGCGCTACGAGGAGCACCACCATGTGCGCTATACGCAGGGTGCTATCGAGGCCGCCGCGAACCTCTCCGACCGCTACATCCAGGATCGCTTCCTGCCCGATAAGGCCATCGACCTCATTGACGAGGCCGGCGCCCGCGCCCTGTCTCTTATACACATCTGACGCTGC
>URNK01000234.1 GCA_900549195.1 uncultured Collinsella sp. | reverse complement strand
GGAGTCGTCGGCAGCGTCAGATGTGTATAAGAGACAGCGTCTTGCCCGCGAGAAGGAGGAGGCTGCCCGCGAGGCCCAGCGCCGCGCCGTTCCCGCTTCCGACTCCGGTTCGCGCTTCCGTTCGCTGCTCGACCAGATCGCCGCACAGGAGACCGTGCTCAAGGAGAAGAAGGACGCCGAGGACAAGGCCAAGGCCGAGCGCGCCGCCGAGCGCGGTAACCGTCGTGGCGGCAATAACGACCGCCGCGGTGGCCGTCGTAACGATCGCAACGCTTCCGACAACAACTCCGAGCGCAATGCCTCCGAGAGCCGTCCGCACAGCCATCGCACCAACGCCAGCAACAACGTCGCTGCCGGCATGGACTTCCCCAACCCCGATAAGCAGGGCAAGGGCAAGAAGCGCAAGGGCGGTCACAACAACGAAGAGGACCACTACAGCCGCATGGCTCGCGAGGCCGAGGAGTACAGCCGCGAGAAGGTGCTCGAGGAGGCTCGTGCTGCCGTCGAGGAGGCCTCTCGCGAGTCCACCGGTCGCCGCAAGAAGCGCAAGGAGAAGCGCGAGCGCGAGGCTGCCAAGGCTCAGGAGGAGCGCAAGATAGAGGAGGCGCTGGCCCAGGGCGTGAACCCCGAGGACCTCGACGCCATCAAGGTCTCCCAGGGCGTTACCGTCCAGGAGCTTGCCGAGGCGCTCGACGTTCCGGCCAACGACATCATCAAGCGCCTGTTCCTGCTGGGTACGCCGCTCACGATGACGCAGTCCATGTCCGACGACCTTGTCGAGCTCGTTGCCGACGACCTGGGCCGTCAGATCAAGATCATCACCCCCGAGGAGGAGAACACCTTCTCGTTCTACGACGATCCGGCCGACCTTAAGCCGCGCGCCCCGGTCGTCACCGTCATGGGCCACGTCGACCACGGCAAGACGTCGCTGCTCGACGCCATCCGTCACACCGGTGTTGCTGCCGGCGAGGCGGGCGGCATTACGCAGGCCATCGGCGCTTCGCAGGTCATGATCAACGACCGCAAGATCACCTTCATCGATACCCCGGGTCACGCTACCTTTACGGCCATGCGTGCCCGTGGCGCCAAGGTGACCGACATCGTCATTCTGATCGTGGCTGCCGACGACGGCGTCATGCCCCAGACGGTCGAGTCGATCAACCACGCCAAGGCCGCCGGCGTTCCCATCGTCGTCGCCGTCAACAAGATCGATAAGCCGGGCGCCAACCCCGACCGTGTGCGTCAGGAGCTCACCGAGTACGGCGTCATCCCCGAGGAGTGGGGCGGCTCCAACATGTTCGTCGAGGTGTCGGCCAAGAAGAAGCTGCACATCGACGACTTGCTGGAGACCATCATCCTGCAGGCCGACGTGCTGGAGCTGAAGGCCAACCCGGACCGTTCCGCCAAGGGTACGGTGATCGAGGCCAAGCTGGATAAGGGCCGCGGTCCCATTGCGACCTTGCTGGTGCAGAACGGTACGCTCCATGCCGGCGATGTGATTGTAGCCGGTATGGCAGTGGGTAAGGTGCGCGCCATGACCGATTATCGCGGTCGTAAGGTGAATTCGGCCGGACCCAGTGTGCCGGTGGAGATTATGGGCCTGGACAGTGCGCCTATGAGCGGCGACGGATTTAACGCTGTGTCCGACGAGCGGCTGGCCCGCCAGTTGGTGGAGCAGCGTAAGGAAGCTGCCAAGGAAGAAGAATTCAGCGCCTTCCATAAGGTGACGCTGGACACCCTGTTTGACACCTTGCAGGCCGGCGAGCTGAAGGCCTTTAATGTGGTTATCAAGGCCGATGTTCAAGGCTCCGTCGAGGCTGTAAAGCAGTCCTTGCTGAAGATTGAAAACGACGAGGTGCGGGTTCATGTGATCCACGGCGCCGTTGGCTCCGTCAGCGAGAGCGATGTGATGTTGGCCGCTGCCTCCAATGCCATTATCGTAGCGTTCAACACCGGCGTAGACCCGGTGGCCAAGGAGAACGCAGACCGGGACGGCGTGGAGATCCGCAGCTACAACATTATTTATGACGCCATTGAGGAGATTGAGGCGGCTATGCGCGGTATGCGCGCCCCCAAGTACAGAGATGTGGACACCGGCACCGCCGAGGTGCGCGAGGTGTACAAGATCTCGTCTGCCGGCACCATTGCAGGCTCCCTGGTTACCAGCGGTAATATCCGCCGGGAGGGCAAAGTGCGCCTGGTGCGTGACGGCAAGCAGCTGGCCGATGTGCCGCTGAAGGGCTTAAAGCGGTTTAAGGACGATGTAAAGGATGTATCTTCCGGCTATGAGTGCGGCATCAGCCTGGAGGGCTGGGACGATATTCAGCCCGGCGATGTGCTGGAGTGCTATGTGGTCGAGGAGTACAGAGACTGAGTAGGAGTGCAAAATGCCCGGTTATCATATTGACAGAATTACAGAGGATATTAAGCGGGAGATCGTGGCAATCCTGCGGGAACTAAAAGACCCGCGGATGAGCGGTATGCTTACCTGTCTCTTATACACATCTCCGAGCCCACGA
>URNK01000233.1 GCA_900549195.1 uncultured Collinsella sp. | reverse complement strand
ACGAGATGAGCGCTAGTCTCGTGGGCTCGGAGATGTGTATAAGAGACAGCCATCGGTGCCGACGTTTTGGGCATCAACTGCAGCCAAGGACCAGCCGAGCTTCGAGGACTCGCCGCGCGTATGCTCACCGTTACCGACAAGCCCATTATGGTGCAGGCCAACGCGGGACTCCCCCACGTGGACGATGACGGCAATACCGTCTTTGATATCCAAGCCCCCGAATACGCCGAGGCCGTCGCCGGCATGATCGCCGACGGCGTGAGCGTCGTGGGCGGTTGCTGCGGCACCACGCCGGCGCACATGGCGGCCTTGCGCACGCTTATCGATAACCACACGCCCAGCCCGCGCCACCGCAAGCCCAGTATGTCGGTCACGAGCGCCCAAACGGTCGTGGATCTTCCCTGCGACGGCCACAAGATCGCCGTCATCGGCGAGCGCATCAATCCCACCGGCAAAAAGCGCCTGCAACAGGCCCTGCGCGACGGCGACCTAGACTACGTCGTGAGCCAGGGCATCAGCCAGCAGGAACAGGGCGCCGACATCCTGGACGTCAACGTAGGCCTGCCCGAGATCGACGAGGTCAAGATCATCCAACAGGCGACCGAGCAGCTCCAGGGCTCCACGCTGCTGCCGCTGCAGATCGACTCCACCGACCCCGCAGCCGTCGAGGCAGCCGTGCGCCGCTACGCCGGCAAGCCCATCATCAACTCGGTCAATGGCAAACGGCAAATCATGGACGAGATCTTTCCCCTAGTCGCCCACTACGGCACCAACGTTGTCGGCCTCACGCTCGACGAAGACGGCATCCCCGATACCGCCGAGGCTCGCTTCGCCATCGCCGAGCGCATCGTAACCGAGGCTGCGCGCTACGGTATCGGACCGGACCGCATCCTCATCGACTGCCTGGTCATGACCGCCTCGACCAATCAACGCCAGGCCGAACAGATTCTGCGCGCCATGTCCCTGTGCAAGGAACGCCTGGGCGTCAAGTGCGCGCTCGGCGTGTCGAACATCAGCTTTGGCCTGCCTGCCCGCCCGCTGCTGGGCTCGGTCTTTTTGGCCGCCGCCTTTGGCGCGGGCCTCGATGCCCCCATCATGAACCCGGGCTCCAAGCGCTTTATGGATACCGTCTACAGCTATCGCGTCCTGAGCGTTGAGGACGAGGGCTCGACCGGATACATCGAACGCTACGCCGGCTGGACCGATCCGTACAAGATCGCCGCGAACCCGGCGGCGGCTCAGGCAGTATCGACCGACACCGCGCCCGCTGCTGGCACCGCCGGCACTGACAGCAACGACGCCCCCATCCGCCACATGGTCGTCTCGGGCCGCAAGGGCGAGATCGCGGCCGAGACCGAACGCCTGCTGGCCGACCACGACGCCATGGACCTCATCAACAACCACTTTATCCCCGCCCTCGATGAGGTTGGCGTCCTCTTTGACCAGGGCAAGTTCTTCTTGCCGCAGCTTATGGCCTCGGCCGAGGCCGCGCGTGTGGGCTTCGACACCATCAAGCGCCTGATGCCCGCCGGCGAGATTGCCGACAAGGGCAAGATCTGCGTGGCCACCGTCAAGGGCGACATCCACGACATCGGTAAGAATATCGTCAAGATGCTGCTCGACAACTACGGCTACACCGTCTTTGATCTGGGTCGCGATGTCGATCCGCAGGAGGTGCTCAAGACCGTGCAGGAGCGCGACATTAAGCTCGTCGGCCTTTCGGCGCTTATGACCACCACGGTCGTCGCCATGGAGGAGACCATCAAACTGCTTCATGCCGAGGTGCCGGGCGTCAAGATTATCGTGGGCGGCGCCGTGCTCACCCCCGAATACGCCAAACAGATCGGCGCGGACTACTACGCCAAGGACGCCGCCGAGAGCGCGCGCATCGCCGAAGAGGTCTTTGGGAAGTAACACAACGGAAACAACCGAGCACCAAAACGTGCCGCATGCGCCACTTGGCGCGTGCGGCACGTTAAAATAGATAAGACTATGCTCGTTTTGGCAGATAGGAGCGCAAGGATGGCGATCACGCCCGCAGAAATCGCGGAAACCCGCGGCATGGTTGAGGAGCAGAACCTCGACATCAGGACCATCACCATGGGTGTTTCGCTCATGGGTTGCGGTGACGAGAACCTCGACCGCATGTGCACGAAGATCTACGACCACGTGACGCACACGGCTGAGCATCTGGTCGAGACCGCCGAGAACCTCGAGCGCGAGTACGGTATCCCCATCGTCAACAAGCGCGTTTCCGTCACCCCGGTGGCGCAGATCGCCGCGTGCTGCAAGGATGAGGACCTCACCCCCATCGCGCATGCCCTCGACCGCGCGGCCGAGACGCTCGGCATCGATTACCTGGGCGGCTTCTCCGCACTCGTCCAGAAGGGCATCGGCGACGCCGACCGCCGCGTCATCCAGTCCATCCCCCAGGCGCTCGCTACCACCAGCCGCGTCTGCTCCAGCGTCAACGTCGCCAGCCTGCGCGCCGGTATCAACATGGACGCCGTGCTCATGGCCGCCCAGACCATCATCTGTCTCTT
>URNK01000232.1 GCA_900549195.1 uncultured Collinsella sp. | reverse complement strand
GGAGAGGATAAATCCGATCACGAAGAACAGCACCGAGGCGATGGCGAGCTTGGGCTTGGAGCAGGGGAGCTCGCCGACCAAGCGGCCGGTCTGGCCGTTCATGGCAAACAGGTAGCTCTTGCCGTTCCACGAGGTGGAGAGCATCCAGACGGGGAACAGGGCGTAGTCGCTGTCTTCCCAGGTGTAGTCGAGCTGCTTGCTTTCGACCGTGGCATCGTCGTATTCGTCGACGACGGTCTCGCGCAGGGCCGAGATTGTGCTTTCTTCCATACGGCGTTCGGCGCGCGCCTTGCAGGTCTCGCAGTCCTCGTCGTAACGGTTGGCGATGTAGCCGGGCATATATGCGACCGAGAACGGGCGCAGCGCGTCGTAGTCAAACGGCTCGATGGCATCCATGTGGCCGTCGGGCATCTTGGACGATCCGTCGACGGGCACGCGCTTAAACGAGATATTGCCCTTGCGATAGGCATCGTAGTGGTCGGTGGTCGTGACGGTGCGGTCGGATTCCTCGGTCACGGTCTCGTTGGTCGCGTCAAAGTACACTTCGCCGTCAACGCGGGCGCCGTAGAGCCAAAACGGCACGTAGACACCTTGGACCTCGTCGATGTGGTTGCCGGTGACAAAGCTCTTGGGCAGCAAGATCTTGCCCTTGTAGTGTTCCTTGAGTGCGGCCGTGACGTCATCGCGCCCGAGCTTAAACGGAATCACCAGGTCGGGCGAGAAGTCGCCAGAGAGCTGGCCGGGCGCCACGGCGGAGTTACCGCAGTACGGGCAGGTGGTGACGGCGACGGTGCCGTCGGACACGAGCTCGGCGCCGCACGACGAGCAGATGTAGCCGGCGTTTTGGGCCAGCTCCTGCACGGCATCGTCGACAGCAGGCTTGGGGGCCGCGGCTGCGGCATCGGCTTTGGCATCTGCCTTGTCCTGGCGCTCGCGATAGAGGGCCTCGACTTCTTCGACTTCAAAGCGCGAGTCACAGTAGTCGCAGACGAGCTTTTGCTCGGCGCTGGCAAAATGCAAGGGGCCACCGCAGGCAGGGCACTGATAGTTAACGCTCTCGAAGGCCATGATCGGTCCTTTCGCTGCCGGAGGCTATGCGCCGATGGCGCCGCCGCAGTATTCGCAGCGCCCACTGGCATCGGGAATGGTGGTGGCTCCGCAGAAGGGGCAGGTCACCGCGGTCTTGGGGGCCTTGGCGGCCACGACGCTGTCGCGCGTCTCCTGGCGCAGCTGCACCAGCGCGTCGCGGACCTCGGTTGCCTGGCGCTTGGCCTCGCGGTATTCGATGGAGCCGCGCTGATCGATGGTGGAGTCGTTCACGCGCAGGTTGATCTCGGTAAAGTACGGCGTGTTGACGTGGATGGTCAGATTAAAGTCGTAATCCAGGTCGTAGCGCGGCGGGTTGTAGCTCTCGCGCTCGCCGTCCTTGGTCTCGCGATAGATCTCGGTGCGATGCTCGTCGATATCCATATCGCAGCCGAGTACCTGCGAGAACTCGATGATGTCGGGATTGGCGTCGCGCCAGCGGCTCTGCGAAGTGATGATCAGCAGGCCCGCGTCCTCATCGAGCATAATATTGGTGCGCCCGGCAGAAAGCGTGCGCGTGGGGTTGAACGAAGACAGGCGTTCGGCGTTGGCCTCGCGGTAGGCGAGTTGCTCACGGATGTCGTCCGCGGTGCTGGAGCGATAGCCGTGAAAGTAGGGGGAGAGCTTGCCGGCGCACTCTTTGCACAGGTAGCCTTCATTGATTTTTGTCTTACCTAGAAGTCCCAGCTCGGTACCGCAAATCGCGCACTCTTTCTTCTCGAACATCTTGTCAAAGAAGCCCATGGCTGCCTCCCATCAACTGGTAGCGTGTGTCACTTTTGATGATGGGGGAGTGCGCGATCCTTCGCGATACCCAGACGGCTCAAGGAGTCTCCACAACTGGGACACATGGCCCATTTTTGACTAGTCATTGGGGACGTTCTTAAACGACTAGTCACCGGAGCCACTCATTGGGGACGTACGCTACTGGGGCAATTGGGGCGACGAGCCGATGGTGTCGTGATGCGGGATGGACTGGTGCTTGCTACCGACGATCTTGGTGGGGATTTTGCACCCGCATGTTCCGATTCCGCGCTCAACGCTCAACCGTCACATTTCCTCGATCAACAAAAAGACCGGCACCGCCTCGCGCGTGGCCCTCATCAACTTCTTCTGGTCCTGGACACCCAAGGACTAGCTAATCTCCCAATAAGTCGCGGTGGAATAGTCCCTAAATTAAAGTCACGGGGCTTTAAACAGGAACTATTTCACCGCAACTGCTGGGGGGATAGACTGCGGCGGCGGCAGAGGCAACGGCCGCGGCGTTGGCAGCTGTGGTAGTGGCAACGGCAGCTGGCAGGGTGTTTTCCGTCTACTTGCTACAGCAGCTCGCCGTGGCGGGCAATGTAGCGGCGCTTCGCCAGCTGGGTGAGCGCGATATAGGCGGTAACGATGCCAATGAGCAGCCCAAAAAAGCTCGTGGGCAGTGTCATGAGGCCGAGCGCATCGGCGATGGGGCT
>URNK01000231.1 GCA_900549195.1 uncultured Collinsella sp. | reverse complement strand
AGCCGAAGAGCACATTAAGTGCTCTTCGGCTCGTGCGGAATCTACGAAAACCAAGCAGGCGGACACGCCTTAGGTATCGATTACTTCAGTCTGATATGACTTCGCTGAGGCTTAAACAAACACACAGAATAACACAGGTAGTTGGGGTTATTGCGTATATATAAAATAGCCTCCGACCGCGGGTGGTCGGAGGCTATTTGCAAGCACGTTTTTGGCTGATTTACCCGTAGATGCGTTGGGGCTGTTCTTCGCCCTTTACGGAGGCTTCGGTCACGATGACCTTGGTGACGCCCTCCTCGCTGGGCAGGTCGAACATCGTCTGCTGCAGCACGTCCTCGCAGATGGAACGCAGGCCGCGAGCGCCGGTCTTGCGAGCGAGCGCCATGCGGGCGATCTCGTGCAGGGCCGCGTCCTCAAACTCAAGTTCAACGTCCTCGAGCTGGAACATCTTGCGGTACTGACGCACCACGGCGTTCTTGGGCTCGGTTAGGATCGACACCAGGTCGTCCTCGTCGAGCGCCTGCGTCTGGGTGACGACGGGCGTACGTCCCACAAACTCGGGGATCATGCCAAAGGCGTTGAGGTCCTGCGGGAGCACCTGGCGCAACAGGTCGTTCTCGTCGACCGAGGTGGGGCCGGCAATCTCGGAGTTAAAGCCCACGCCCTTGTTGCCCACGCGATCGGCGATGATCTTGTCCAGACCCACAAAGGCACCGCCGCAGATAAACAGGATGTTAGTCGTGTCGATCTGCAGCAGCTCCTGCTGGGGATGCTTGCGGCCGCCGGTGGGCGGAACGCTTGCCACCGTGCCCTCAAGGATCTTAAGCAGCGCCTGCTGAACACCCTCGCCCGAAACGTCGCGGGTGATGGAGAGGTTCTCGGCCTTGCGGGCGATCTTGTCGATCTCGTCCACGTAGATAATGCCAACCTGCGCGCGCTCAATGTCGCCATCGGCGGCATTGATGAGCTTGAGCAGGATGTTCTCCACATCCTCGCCCACGTAACCTGCCTCGGTGAGCGCGGTGGCATCGGCGATGGCAAACGGCACCTCGAGGATGCGCGCGAGCGTCTGGGCGAGCAGGGTCTTACCGGTACCGGTGGGACCGAGCAGCAGGATGTTGGACTTGGCGAGCTCCACCTCGTCCATATCATCGTCGAGCTGCGAGTCCAAGCCGTCGTCAAAGGCCGAAAGCGCAGCGCCGCCCTCGATTACACGGCGGTAGTGGTTGTACACGGCAACCGACATGGCGCGCTTGGCGTCCTCCTGACCCATAACATAGGCCGAAAGCTCGTCATAGATCTCGTGCGGCGTCGGCACGTGCGTGATGACCTGGCGGTCGTCCTCGAGCTCAAAGCCCTCGGTCTCGGGGTCCACGGCGGGTTGGGATGCAGCCTGGCCGTGGTCGTTGAGGAAGCCCGGCAGCTTGCCGTTGCGGGCGGCGTCCATAAAGTCCGAAGCCAGCGACTCCTCCAGAATCTCGGAACAGGCGGCGACGCACTCGTCACAGATAAAGATGTTGGTCGGACCCTTTACGAGGCGACGAACCTGGCCCTGCTCTTTTCCGCAGAAGGAGCAGCGGATGGGGTTGCCGTTCTCGTCAAAGTTGTCCTGCATGTTTCCTGCCATCCTAGGCGTCCTTCGCGGCGAGATCGCGCGAGGTAACGATACGGTCGATCAGGCCGTAGTCGAGGGCCTCGGCAGCGGTCAGGTAGTTGTCGCGCTCGGTATCGGCCTGGACCTTCTCGATCGGCTGGCCCGAGGCATCGGACAGGATCTGGTTGAGCTCGCGACGAGTCTTCTTAATCTCCTCGGCAACGATCTCGATCTCGGTCTGCTGACCCTGGGCACCGCCACTGGGCTGGTGAATCATGACCTTGGAGTGCGGCAGGCAGAAGCGCTTACCCTTGGCGCCGGCCGAAAGCAGCACGGCGGCCATAGACGCGGCCATACCGACGCAAATGGTCGAGACCTGCGGCTTGATAAAGTTCATGGTGTCCAGAATCGCCAGGCCGGAGCAGACCTCGCCGCCGGGCGAATTGATGTAGAGCGAGATATCCTTCTCGGCATCCTGGCTCTCAAGATGCAGCAGCTGGGCAACGACCAGGTTGGCGCTGACGGAGTTAATCTCCTCGCCCAAGAAGATGATGCGATCGTTGAGCAGGCGCGAATAGATATCGTAGCTGCGCTCGCCGCGCGGCGTCTGCTCGATAACGTATGGCACGAGGGCGGAATCGAACTTAGCGATCATACGCATCTCCATTTCTCTTACGGACCAATAGTGGTTCTAGATAAACGTACGGTGCCCGCATGCTATGCATTGGCTGGCACCGTACGAAGCAACCGGATAACCGGTGTATAACTTTACCCCATCACGGGCGCACCCATGCGCTCGCGGGCAAGGTGGCGAGAATTACTCGGCGTCCTTGGCGGTCTCGTCGACCTCGGTCACCTTGGCGTTCTCAACCAGGTGGTCGACGGCCTTGGAACGACGGATGGACTCGCGGACGGCAGGCATGCGGCCATCAGCGATGAACTCAGCCTTGGAAGCCTCGAC
>URNK01000230.1 GCA_900549195.1 uncultured Collinsella sp. | reverse complement strand
GGCCTAGGCGCCGCAGCCGGCATCGCCTCCAACATGGCGAGCACTCGCGCCCCGCAGCGCCCGCTCGCCCAGCTCGTCGACGTCGTGAGCGGCGAGAGCCATAGCATCACCTCCGCACAGGTGACCATCGGTCGCGAGCGCTCAGTTTCCGACATTGCCCTGCGCGACCCCAACGTGTCGCGCCGCCACGCCCAGCTCACCTTTACGGGCTCGGATTGGTCGATCGAGGACCTCAATTCCACCAACGGCACGCTCGTCAACAACCGCCGCATTACGCGCTGCCCGCTGCGCAACGGCGATCTGCTGACGTTTGGCCTGAGTACCTTTGAATTTAGGGGATAGTCGCTTATGAACATCGATATCGTCCTTTTTGCAGGCCGCATCGTCTTGGTCGCCCTGCTCTATATCTTCCTGTTCGCCGTCATGAAGACCGGCGTGGGACTTGTGCGCGGGCAGCGCCGCGACTCGGCTATCTGGACGATTGATGTGGACAAGGGTCCGCGCGGTATCCGCGGCATCCACGTAGACATGCTCGGCCCCGTCATCGTCGGCCGCTCGCCGTCTTCGGACATCTGCATCAACGAGCCGTTTGTCTCGGCCTCGCATGCGCGCTTTTCGCTGCAGGGCCCGGCGCTCATCATCGAGGACCTCAACTCGCTTAACGGCACGCTCGTCAACGGCCGCCAGCTCGTGGAGCCCGCGACGCTGCGTGAGGGCGACGAAGTCCAGATTGGCGACGTGGTCATGAAGGTGAACCGTCGATGATCGACGAGGAGAACAAGTCCGCAACCATGACCGAGGCACCGGCTGCCGCCGCAGCCGCACCGGCCCACGCCGCTCCGGCGGGCTCCGCACCCGTGGAACCCGAGGACACCGTGTTCTCCCTGCCTCTTTCGCATGTAACGCATGATATTTCGGATCTCGCCGATAACGAGGACGAAGAGGATGCCGTAGCGGCGCCCATCGGCGCACATGCTGCGGAACAGCCCACAGCGCCCGAAGCAACCCCGGCGCCGGCTCACTTTGCAGAGCCCGTCGCCGCGGCAATCAACGAGAGCACTGCGGTGTTTGCGGCACCCGAGCCCGCCGCGCCGGCGTTTCCCATAGCCCCGGCATCCGAGGTTGCGCCCGCGTCTACGCCGGCGCCCGAGCCTATAGACGTCAGCCCGCAAGACGACGAGTCGACCGCCCGCGTGTCCGAGGAGCCCGACTCCCCGGACACCGACAATTCCGAATCAAACGCCGAGACCGACACCGTCTCTCCCGGTGACACAGCCGAGATCGACGTTGCCGCCGTTGAGGCCAAGCTCAAAGACCCCGGCTCAACCATGAGCTTTGAGCCCCTGACCGAGGAGCGCATCGAGACCGACTCGACCTATGATGCCGGCACCACCACGCAACTCATGTGGGGCGCCCGCTCCGACGTTGGCTGTGTGCGCCCGCACAATGAGGATTCCTACCTGGTGCAGTCGCCGCTCTTTTGCGTATGCGACGGCATGGGCGGTCACGCCGCCGGCGAGGTAGCCTCTTCTATCGCCGTCGAGACTATTGCCAAAACGGCCCCGCAGTCCGCCGACGCAGCACGCTTGGCCGCAGCCGTCGAGGCCGCTAACGCCGCCGTAATCGAGGCGGCCCTGAACGGCCTGGGCAAGCCCGGCATGGGCTGCACAGCCACCTGCGCCTACATCGAAAACGACACGCTCGCCATCGCCCACGTGGGCGACTCTCGCGCCTATCTGCTCCACGAGGGCACGCTCATCCGCGTGACCCGCGACCACTCCTACGTGGAGGAGCTCGTGGACGCCGGCGAGATCACGGCAGACGAGGCTCGCGTCCACCCCAACCGTTCGGTCATCACCCGCGCACTGGGCTCGGACCCCGCCATGTATGCCGACCACTTCACTCTGCATATCGAGGAAGGCGACCGCCTGATCCTGTGCTCCGACGGCCTCTCGAGCATGATTCCCGATAGCGATATCGAGAACATCGCCACGCAGTCCTCAACCGCGCAAATCTGCGTCGACAACCTAGTGGACGCGGCGCTTGCCGCCGGCGGCCACGACAACGTGACCGTAGTAGTCGTTGACCTGGTTGACGATGGCGTCATGCGCGAGGCGCAACGAGTGCGTCGCCGCAACGTTACTATCGCCGCCATCCTGGCCCTCGTCTTTGTGCTGGCAGCTGGCATCTGGGCCTACACGGGTGTCACCGGCTCGTACTACCTGGGTACCTACCAGGGCAATGTCGCCGTCTGGCGCGGCCTGCCCGGCAAGCCACTCGGACTCAAGCTCCACTGGCTCGAAAGCGAAACCAGCATCAAGCTGTCCGACCTGCCCGAAGACACGCAAAACCGCCTCAAGGCGGGCATTCCGCAAACAAGTGTCGACGATGCGCAGGACACGATATCCAAGTACCGCCACCAGATCGACGAGGAGCAGACCCGCCAGGTGATCGACGCGCAAACGATTCGCGACAACACCAATCAGGGATCGACCTCCGAATCAGATTCCGAGAAAACCGCCGAACAGTCCACCGAGGCCGAAGCCCTGTCTCTTATACACATCTGACGCTGCCGACGACTC
>URNK01000229.1 GCA_900549195.1 uncultured Collinsella sp. | reverse complement strand
TACCGGCACCACCCCCGAGATCATCGAGGCCGCCAAGTTCTGCCAGGAGCAGGGTGCCCGCACGCTGATGTATGTCTCCAACGACAACACCCCGGCCACCGAGTACGCCGATTACAAGTTCTTCAGCTTCGCCGAGGACGACGTTCTGTGCGAGGCCATCTACACCTACCAGATCACGCTGGTCGCCCGCTTCCTCAAGAACGCCGGCGCCTTCCCCAAGTACGACACCTTCATGGAGGAGTTCGGCAACATCGCCCCGTACCTCATCAAGGCCAAGGACGCTCAGGACGAGCGCTGCGCCGCCATGGCCGAGGACTTCAAGGACACCGACTACCACATGGTGATCGGCTCCGGCATGCTCTGGGGTGAGGCCTACGACTACGCTATGTGCATCCTCGAGGAGATGCAGTGGATCAAGACCAAGTCCATCCACGCCGCCGAGTTCTTCCACGGCACCATCGAGCTGTGCGAGGAGGGCACGAGCCTCATCATGCTCTACGGCGAGGACGACACCCGTAAGCTCATGGACCGCGTGGACAACTTCACTCATATGCTCGCTGACGAGAAGGGCGTCCATGTCCGCGTGAACAAGTTCGACACCGCCGAGGTCGAGCTGCCGTTCAGCGACCCCGAGTTCCGCAAGATCGTCTCCCCGATGGTCACCTACACCATCACCGAGCGTCTGAGCTGCCATCTCGAGCACGTCCGTAACCACCCGCTCACCACGCGTCGTTACTATCACCAGATGAACTACTAATCCTCTCAAATTGCTGCGGTTGTCTGCAGGCGAGCTGCGCAGAATGCCTCGCCTGCAGACCTGTTTCTGGGGTTGATCGAAATGGTTGTCCAGTATCTTCTAGTTGCACTGGTCGCATTTATTGCGTCCATGGACGAGCAATTATTTGGCATTACGATGCTTGGTCGTCCGCTGTTTACGAGCCTGTTCGTTGGCTTGATCCTTGGCGATGTCCAGCAGGGCGTTATCGTCGGCGCTGCTTTGGAGTCCATGTTCATGGGCGCCATCATGGTCGGCGCGGCGGTTCCTCCCGAGGTCTATGCCTCCGGCGTGCTTGGCTGCGCGTTTGCCGTCATTACGGGTACGGGCACGGCAACTGCCGTCGCGCTCGCCCTTCCCGTCTCCGTCTTCCTTCAGGTGTGGCGCAACTTCTGCTACGCCGTTCCGTGTGCCTTTGCCTGCAAGAAGATTGAGACCGCTCTGGCAAATCGCGATCTTGCCAAGGCGAGCCTGTACCATCTGACCGTCGTGCCGCTGTCGATTGGCATTCCGTCTGCACTGCTGGTGTTTTGCTCGCTGTTCTTTGGTGCCGACCTCATCAACAATGCGCTCAACGCGATTCCGCAGTTTGTGATGGACGGCCTCAACGTTGCATCCGGCGTCATGGTCTGCATCGGCTTCGCACTTCTTATTAGGACCATGGGCGACAACAAGCTTCTTCCCTGGCTGTTCCTGGGATTCATTATGGTCATCTACCTCAAGATGGACGTTGTCGGTGTTGCCGCTGCCGCTATCTGCGTCGCGCTGCTCCTGGCCTTCCGCGAGGGCTCGGCCGGTCCGCAGGCGGTTGCCGAGGATGAAGAGGAGGACTTCTAATGGCTACCCAGAACACCGATCTCAAAGAGGCCAAGAAGGACGCGATTATGACTCCCGATATGTATCGGAGCATGTTCCTTCGCCAGTTTACGAGCCAGTGCTCGCAGTCGTACGACAAGATGATGGCAATGGGCTTCATGTACACCATTCAGAAGCCCCTGCGAAAGATCTATCCCAACGACGACGATTACTATGCGGCACTTGATCGCCATACCGAGTTCTTTAACATCACGCCTCATGTGCTTCCGTTTGTAGCCGGCCTAACGGTTTCGATGGAAGAGCAGGCGGCTGCCGATAAGAACTTCGACACGTCCTCGATTAACGCCATGAAGGTCGGCCTCATGGGACCGCTTTCCGGCATTGGCGATTCGTTCTACTGGGGTACGTTCCGCGTGGTCGCCGCCGGCATTGGTATTGGCATCGCTTCGACGGGCAACCCGCTCGGCCCCATCGTGTACGCGCTCATCTACTCCGTGATTAACTTTGCAACGCGTATCGTCGCAGCCCATCTGGGTTACGACCTGGGAACCAAGTTCCTGCAGCAGTCCGAAGAGAACAACCTTATGTCTCGCATGACGCATGCTGCCGGTGTCCTCGGAATGACCGTTATCGGCGCAATGATTGCGGCACAGGTCTCGCTGTCCACGGCTTTGACCTTTGATGTGGGTGGTTCGGAGATTGTCCTGCAGGATCTGTTCGATTCGATCTTCCCCGGTCTGCTGCCCTTGCTGGCAACGTTCGCTTGCGTTGCCCTCTATAAAAAGGGTGTCAAGACCATTTGGATTATTATTGGCATCTTCGCGATCTGCATCATCGGAACGGGTTTGGGAGTGTTCGCGGCGGCGTAATGTTGACTGCTACGCTCGCGCGTTGGATAACTAACTGACCGTTTGAAAACGGGGCTCGGCGTAAGGCCGGCCCCGTTTTTTGTTTCAAGACTTTAGTCCGCTGGCCGCGCAGCGGCCAGCTTTAAACCACCCGCTAC
>URNK01000228.1 GCA_900549195.1 uncultured Collinsella sp. | reverse complement strand
ACGAGATGAGCGCTAGTCTCGTGGGCTCGGAGATGTGTATAAGAGACAGGCTCTTCCAAGCTCTCGAGCGTACCCTCGATGTCCTCGTGCGTCTCCTCAAATTCGGCAGCGACGCCCAGAAATTCCTGGATGTTCTCGGCGCGGCTCTCGGACTCCATGGTGCCCTCGGCGCGGAAAGCCTGCAGTAGGCCCGTCTTATCGACAATCATCTCGACAACGTCCTTGAGCTCGCCGTCCATGCGGCGACCCTCGCGCACCAGCGACACAAAGCTCGACAGGCCGTTGCGCACCTTGGCGCTAAACATGCCGGTTTCGGCACACGCGATCTCGCAAGCCTGGAAGAACGAGCAGCGGTTGTCGCGCGCCAGCTGCTCGATCTTTTGGATCGAGGTGGAACCGATGCCGCGGCGCGGTGTGTTGATGACGCGCTTGACGCTCATCTCGTCGGCCGGGTTCACGATCATCTTAAGGTAGGCCATGACGTCGCGGATCTCGGCACGGTCGAAGAATCGCGTGCCGCCCACGATCTTGTAGGGCACGCCCGCGCGCAGGAACATATCTTCGAGGATACGCGACTGGGCGTTGGTGCGATAGAACACGGCGATGTCGTCGTAGCTCGTGCCTTTGGCATGCAGTTTCTCGATCTCGCCGGCAATCCAGCGACCCTCGTCGCGTTCGTCGCTCGCCTGGAAGGCCTGGATCTTCTCGCCATCGCCCTCGGCCGTAAACAGGCGCTTGTCCTTGCGCTGCGAGTTGTGGCGCACCACGGCGTTGGCGGCGCTCAGGATGTGACCCGTAGAGCGATAGTTCTGCTCCAGCTTGACGGTCTTGCAGTTTTTAAAGTCCTTCTCAAAGTCCAGGATGTTGGTGATGTCGGCGCCACGCCAGCTGTAAATGGACTGGTCATCGTCGCCCACGACCATGAGGTTTTGGTACTTAGCGGCCAGCAGGTTGGCGATTTCGTACTGGACGTGGTTGGTGTCCTGATACTCGTCGACGCTAATGTAGCGGAAGCGCTCTTGGTACTTATCGAGCACCTCGGGACGGGTGCGCAGCAGCTCGAGCGCGCGCACGAGCAGGTCGTCAAAGTCCATCGCATTGGCGGCGCGCAGGCGGCGCTCCAGCTCTAGGTAGACCTGCGCGGCCTTTTTGTCGTTGGGGCTATCGGCGCTCTTGAGCATGTCCTCGGGGCCGATCATGGCGTTTTTGGCCGAGCTAATCTTGCTGCGGATCATGTTGATGGGGAACTGCTTTTGCTCGATGCCGAGCGCCTGCATAATGTCGCGCACCATGCGCTTTGAGTCATCGTCATCGTAGATGGTGAACTGGCCGGTGTAGCCCAACAGGTCGGCGTCCTCGCGCAGCATGCGCACGCACATAGCATGGAAGGTGCACACCCACATGCCACGGGTGCCGCTGGGAATGAGTGCCGCCAGACGCTCGCGCATCTCTGCCGCGGCCTTGTTGGTAAACGTAATGGCAAGAACCTGCCAAGGCTTAACACCCAGGTCGCCGAGCATATGTGCGATGCGGAAGGTCAAGACGCGGGTCTTGCCCGAGCCGGCGCCGGCGAGCACCAGCAACGGGCCCTCGGTGGACAGGACCGCCTCGCGCTGGGCGGGATTAAGGCTGTCGATGTCGACGAGCGGTTTGGCGGGCTTGGGCGCCGGCGCGGGAGCGTCGTAGATGTCGAGCGGAACGAGCTCGGGCTCCGGCGCAGCGGGGGCGGTGTATGCATCGAGCGGCACGGGTTCCGGCGCGGGCGGTACGGGTACCGCGGCGTTCTTTTCCCAGGGCAGGGGCTGGGTCATGGGCGACTCCTCATCTGACGGACGGCGCGCCTGCGGGCGGCGCCATAGTTTGAGCCGTACCAGTATACCGAGCCGCGCGGACACCGACGCAAATCACACCACGACTCCGTGCGCCACCGTCAGGCCCGCCCCAGCGGATTTGGTGCATTGGGGGGCCACCGATGTCATGGCAGCAGCGAGCGGCGGCCAGAGCGAACAAATTGGCATGAAAAGGGGGCGGCATAGACCTTTTGGTCATGCCACCCCCTTTGAATGACAAGTTGTCGCTCTGGTCGCCGCGCAGCGTCAACCAAGTTACAGGCCGAGCATAGGCTCCAGGACAAAGAAGTACGCGAGCACCACGATGCCCAGGATGATGCGGTAGACGCCGAAGCACTTGAAGTCGTGACGGCGCACGAAGCCCATAAGCCACTTGATGGCAATGAGCGACACCACAAAGGCGACGACGCAGCCCACGCCCAGGATGGCGATTTCGTTGGTGCCGAACGTGCCGCCCTTAATAAAGTACTTGACCAGCTTGAGCGCACTCGCGCCAAACATGACGGGAATGGCCAGGAAGAACGTAAACTTGGACGCCACCGAACGCGTGCAGCCCAAAAGCAGGCCGCCGATGATCGTGGAGCCGGAGCGCGATGTGCCCGGAATCAGCGAAAGCACCTGGAAGCAACCGATACCCAGCGCGGTCTTCCAGCTCAGATCCTCGAGCGTAGTGATGGAGCCAAAGTCCAAGCTATCGTCATCGTCTGCGGCGGCAGTCGCAGCGGGCGCGGCAAAATGCGCACCGGCGGG
>URNK01000227.1 GCA_900549195.1 uncultured Collinsella sp. | reverse complement strand
TACGAGATGAGCGCTAGTCTCGTGGGCTCGGAGATGTGTATAAGAGACAGCTCGATGGCATTCTTGCGGCGCCAGGCATCGACCTTGGCGTGATCGCCGCTCACGAGCACCGGAGGAACGCCCTCGCCGTTGAACTCGGCGGGGCGGGTGTACTGCGCGTACTCGAGCAGGCCTCCGTCCTCGGCGGTCGAGAACGACTCGTCCACGTTGCTCATCTCGTCGCCCAGGGCGCCGGGAATGAGGCGTACGACGGCATCGGCAACGACCATCGCGGGCAGCTCGCCGCCCGTGAGCACATAGTCGCCGATCGACAGACGTTCATCGGCATACGCATACGCGCGCTCGTCGACGCCCTCGTAACGGCTGCACACAAACAGCAGGCGCTCACTTTTGAGCAGGCGCTCGGCCACATGCTGCGTAAAAGGCTCGCCACAGGGGGTAAAGAACACCACAGTGGGCTTAGGACCCTCTGCGCTAATGGCCTCGATGGCCTCTGCGATAGGCTCGACCTTCATGAGCATGCCCTGCCCGCCGCCGTACGGCTCGTCATCGACGGTACGATGGCGGTCGTGCGTCCAGTCGCGCAGGTTATACGCCTTAAAATCAAAAAGGCCGGCCTTGCGGGCGCGGCCCAAAATCGACGTGGACATGACAGGCTCAAACATCTCGGGAAAGACCGAAAGGGTCTCAATCAGCATGTTTTCCTCCCTACTTGTCCATATCGATAAGGCCGTCCATCACGTGGACGGAAATTGTTCCTGCATCGGGAAGATCGAGCACGACCTGCTCGATCACGGGAATCAGTACCTCGCCGTACCGATCACCCTCGACAACCCAAACATCGTTAGCGGGCGTCGACATGATCTCGACGATCGTGCCGAGCGAACCGAAGCGCTCGTCGACCACCTCGCGACCCATCAGGTCGGTATAGGCAGCGTCGAGCGAATCGAGCTCAAAGTCGTCGCGATTTGCCAGCACATAGCATCCCGTGATGCCCTCGGCGGCCGTCAAGTCGTCAATGCCCTCAAACGAGACCAGATCGCCATCGCCCGTATCGGTGACGGACACGACCGTGCAAAAGCGGTCGCGCTTGAGCGCCGGCGGCGTCAGGGCGACGCGCATGCCCGGCTCTAATACAGAAGGAAGCCCCCGCAGCGGCTGCGCGAGGACCTCCCCCTTCCTTCCGTGCGGCTTGACCACACGGGCGATGTTTTTGTACTGGGACCTCAAGGTCCTAGCCCAGAACCTCTACCTCGACAGCAGTGTCGAGGCGAGCGGCCAGTGCACGGGCGAGCGTGCGAATGGCCTTGATGGTACGGCCATGACGGCCGATGACCTTAGCGACGTCATCCTCGGCGACCGAAACCTCAATCGTGGAGGCGTCGTCACCATCGATGACCTCAAGGCTCACGGAATCCGGGTCGTCGACGATCTGAACAACGAGATATTCGACGAGATCGGCGATGCGATCTGAGAGCATTGCCTCACCCTCGAGCTGTGCAGCGTCAACCTCAGGCACGATTTACTCCTCGGCGCCCTCAGCGGCCTCAGCGGCAGCCTTAGCGGCCTCGGCCTCTTTGGCGAGCTGCTTCTTGGACTTCTTGACGACGGTCTCGGTCTTCTCGCCCTCGTTGGCGGCCTTGACCAGAGCGGCGACGGCGTCGGTGAGCTGAGCGCCCTTGGACTGCCAGTCGGCGATCTTCTCGAGGTCGAGGTTGATGGTCTTGGGGGCGGTCATCGGGTTGTAGCGGCCAACCTCCTCGATGATACGACCGTCACGCGGGGCGCGGGAATCGGCGACGACGACACGGTAGTACGGACGCTTCTTAGCGCCGTGACGAGCAAGGCGAATCTTGACTGCCAAAGGAAACTCCTCCAACCAAGCAGCTTTAGGCTGCAACTACAAACAAACAGTTGAACATAATACGCCATCGACACGGGCAGGTGAAGTCCGTGAGACCAACTTCTTCGGTGTAGTCGAGGGCAAATCCATATCTTAGACAAGAATTCGGGATTTGCAAGCACATACACGCACCCCACATGAGCTGCGCGGTATACTCATGACATGGAAAGACGCGAACATACATACGGTTATGAGGATGCCATGGGCGTCACACCGCCTCCCTGGACGGGCCCGGCGGTGGGTCTGATGGACCTTGATGCGTTTTTTGCGAGCGTGGAGATGCTCGATCATCCCGAATGGCGCGGAAAGCCGCTCATCGTGGGCGGAGACGCCGATTCGCGTGGCGTCGTGTCCACGTGTTCATATGAGGCGCGTCGCTTTGGCGTGCACTCTGCCATGCCCTCGGCCGAGGCACGGCGCCTGTGCCCGCAGGCCATTTGGACGCATGGGCATTTTGATCGCTATCGTGAGGTCAGCGCGCAGGTCATGGCGATTCTTGCCGAGGAGACGCCGCGCGTGGAGCGCGTATCCATCGACGAAGCCTTTATCGATATCACACCGGGTCGCTTTGCGCCCGAAGACCCGCTGTTGGTTGCGCGGCGTATAAGCGACCGCGTGGCAGCGCTGGGAGTGACGTGCTCCATTGGCGTGGGCTGCAACAAGACGGTTGCAAAGCTGTCTCTTATACACATCTCCGAGCCCACGAGACTAGCGCTCATCTCG
>URNK01000226.1 GCA_900549195.1 uncultured Collinsella sp. | reverse complement strand
CTCGCCGAAGATGGCGCGCAGCAGGCGCTCCTCGGCGGTCAGAGCGCTCTCGCCCTTAGGCGTGACCTTGCCGACCAGGATGTCGCCAGGGCCGACCTCGGCGCCGATGCGGATGATGCCGTCCTCGTCGAGGTTGGCAAGCATGTCCTCGGAGAGGTTCGGGATCTCGCGGGTGATCTCCTCGGGACCGAGCTTGGTGTCGCGGGCGTCGATCTCGTGACGGGTGATGTTGATGGTCGTCAGCAGGTCCTCGGCCACCAGGCGCTCGGACACGACGATACCGTCCTCGTAGTTAAAGCCTTCCCACGGCATGTAGGCCACGGTGAGGTTCTGACCCAGTGCGAGCTCGCCGTGATCGGTCGAAGGACCGTCGGCCAGAGGCTCGCCCTGCTCAACGGTGTCACCGACGCGCACGAGCGGACGGTGGTTGATGCAGGTGGACTGGTTGGAGCGCTGGTACTTGGCCAGGTGATACTCGTCCATGCCGCCGGCATGCTTGACGATAATCTTGGCGGCGTCGGCAAAGATGACCTCGCCGGCGTTCTTGGCCAGGGTGACCTCGCCGGAGTCCAGAGCAGCGCGACGCTCCATGCCGGTACCGACATAGGGAGCGGCGGGGTGAACCAGCGGCACGGCCTGACGCTGCATGTTAGCGCCCATCAGCGTACGCTTGGCGTCGTCGTGCTCAAGGAACGGGATCAGCGTGGCTGCGACGGAGAGCATCTGACGCGGCGAGACGTCCATGTAGTCGACGTCCTCGACGGGCACGTCGGCGGGAGCGCCGAAGGAGCCGTCGAAGTCGCGGGTACGGGCGATCACGGTGTGTGGACGGACGATCTTACCCTCGGCATCGGTCGTGATGAACTCGTTGGTCTTGGGATCGAGCGGCGTGTTGGCCGGCGCGATGACGTGCTTCTCTTCCTCGTCAGCGGTCATCCAGTCGATCTGATCGGTGGCAACGCCGTTCTCGACGCGACGGAACGGGGCCTCGATGAAGCCATACTCGTTGACGCGGGCGTAGAGGGCGAGCGAGCCGATCAGGCCGATGTTGGGGCCTTCGGGGGTCTCGATCGGGCACATGCGGCTGTAGTGCGAATTGTGAACGTCGCGGACGGCCGTCGGCACGTTGGTGCGGCGGCTGGAGCCGGACTTGTGGCCGGCAAGACCACCAGGGCCGAGTGCGGACAGACGGCGCTTGTGGGTCAGACCGGTCAGGGGGTTCGCCTGGTCCATGAACTGCGAGAGCTGAGAGGAGCCGAAGAACTCCTTGATGGAGGCCACGATCGGGCGGATGTTGATGAGCGACTGCGGGGTGATCTCGTCGATGTCCTGGGAGCTCATGCGCTCACGGACGACGCGCTCCATACGGCTCATGCCGATACGGAACTGGTTGGCGACGAGCTCGCCGACGGTACGGATGCGGCGGTTGCCAAAGTGGTCGATGTCGTCGACCTTGAAGCCCTGCTCGCCGGCAGCGAGGGACAGGAGGTAGCGCAGCGTCGCGACGATATCCTCGTCGGTGAGCACCGTGACCTCTTCCTCGGTGGTGAGGTCGAGCTTCTTGTTGACCTTGTAACGACCGACGCGGGCCAGGTCGTAGCGCTGCGGGTTGAAGAGCAGACCCTCGAGCAGGCTGCGGGAAGCGTCCACGGTGGGAGGCTCGCCCGGGCGCAGACGACGGTAGATCTCGATGAGGGCGTCCTCGCGGGTGAGGGCGGTGTCGCGCTCCAGGGTGCGCTTGATCACATCGGAGTTGCCGAGTAGCTCGATAATGTCGTCGTTGGTGACGGCGATGCCAAGGGCGCGCAGGAACATCGTGGCGCTCTGCTTGCGCTTACGGTCGATGGAGACCATGAGCTGGTCGCGCTTGTCGACCTCAAACTCAAGCCAGGCACCGCGGGACGGAATGATCTGGGCCTTGTAGATCTGCTTGCCCGAATCCATCTCGGAGCTGTAGTACACGCCCGGGGAGCGGACGAGCTGCGAGACGACGATACGCTCGGTACCGTTGATGATGAAGGTGCCCTGATCGGTCATCATGGGGAAGTCGCCCATAAAGACGAGCTGCTCCTTGATCTCGCCGGTCTCCTTGTTGGTGAGACGGACGTCGGTCAGAAGCGGAGCCTGATAGGTCATATCCTTCTCGCGGCACTCCTCGACGGTGTGCGCGGGGTCGCCGAACTGATGCTCGCCGAAGGTAACCTCGAGAACATGGTTCTGGCTCTGGATGGGGCTGGATTCCTTGAACGCCTCACGAAGGCCCTCGTCCTTAAAACGCTCAAAGGATTCCCTTTGAACAGAGATAAGGTTGGGGAGCTCCATGGCCTCCGGGATTTTCCCGAAGCTGACGCGCTTGCGCTCAGTGGCAGTGTATGCGTAGGTCACCAGGTTTTTCCTCCTTCACGGAAATGCTCGGTGGGTTGGCGAGGCATAGCTTCGCCAGTTATCGCAACCTAATAGTTTATCAGGTAGCGACCGTTGGGCAAGAAAAGCCTTGACGCGATTGAGTTTTTGGAGTAGCAAAGTTTTTCGACAGAAAACACGCAGGTAGATGTATGTGTATCGAACATATGTTCATATATTTTCTGTGAACAGAGAGCCGGAAATCGCAGCTCTTATAAAAAACGG
>URNK01000225.1 GCA_900549195.1 uncultured Collinsella sp. | reverse complement strand
CGTAAGGAGTCGTCGGCAGCGTCAGATGTGTATAAGAGACAGCTTATAGATGGCGCCGGTCGTAAAGTTGGAATCGCGGGTCAGGTTCTCATCAATAAAGCGCTCGTAATGACCCAGGTCCAGGTCGGACTCGTAGCCGTCCTCGGTAACGAAGACCTCACCATGCTGGAACGGGCTCATGGTACCGGGGTCGACGTTCAGATACGGGTCGGCCTTCTGCATCGTTACTTTGTAGCCACGCGACTTGAGCAGACGGCCCAGCGAGGCCGCGGTGATACCCTTGCCCAGGGACGAAACCACGCCACCGGTTACGAACACATGCTTGGTCATATTGAGTTACCTGCGCTTCCCGTAGAAGTTGTTTATCCACATCTTACGGGTCTTCATTGTAATACTCGCACCGCGGACCGTTCGCAATTTTTCTCGCGTGCGATTGCATTTCTCATTCTTGAAACAAAACGCCGCCCGGTTTCCCAGGCGGCGTCGCTATGGCAAGGGTTACATGCTGCTATCGATCAGCAGCCTCGTCCTCAAGCATTTCTTGAACGAGCATGCCGGTACGGACGCCCTCAAGATACCACTCGCCACGTTCGGTGAGGCAAATGCCATTTGCAAGCTGACCGCCGTCTTCGCTATAACGCGAGACGACATCAATCATGCCTTCGGAATCCAAGCGATCGATTGCGGCGCGGGCACGATACGGCGAAACCCCCACGCGCTCGGCAAGCGTTTTGCGCGAGAAACCATACGGCCCGCCATTGTCTTTGGTTTGCTGGTCGATCTCCATCAACACCAGCACCTCGACACGCTTCATATCGTTGACACTCGCACGACCCTTGCCCGCCATAGCAGCCTCCTCAAACCGAGCACGAGCATCTAACGCGCCGTGCGCGACCGACACACCTCACGATGGCAGGTAATATCCATCATGCGGCATCCCGCTAAGGATGAAACAGTTACGGTTATTTTATACCGCTCAAATTGTCTCTAGGCAGGTAAACAGCTATTTTTCGCCGAAATAGGCGCTTTATTGATCAAAAAGCCGTACCGGGCGCTAACCCGATACGGCCAAAATGCAATGCAATTACCGCGGTGCTTCAAACTTAGCGATGGAAGAAACCGCGGCGCTCAAACTTGGGCTCACAGCACACGTTGATACCAAGTTTGCGCAGTACCGTCTCGTCCGTCGGCGAGATAATCACGCTAAAGAAGGCATCGCAACCGCGCAGCTGCTCCAGGCCCGAAAGGACGCGAGCGGCCGTCTCACTCGTGGCCGAGGTGATCGACAGCGCCATAAGTGTCTCGTCGGTGTGGAGGCGCGGGTTTTTGCTGCCCAGGAAATGCGTCTTGAGCTTGCTGATGGGCTCGATCGCCTCATCGCTAATGACCTCGAGCTCAAGGTCGACGCCCGAGACATGCTTGAGGGCGTTCATAATGAGCGAACTTGCGGCACCCAGGCGCGTGGAGGTCTTACCGGTCACCACGGAGCCATCGGGCATGACCATGGCACCCACGGGACCACCCGTCAGCTGCTCCCTGGTGAGGGCCGCCGAGCGCGCCGGTGAGTAGTTCTTATCGATGCCGGCTTTCTTCATAATAATCTTGAGACGGTCGACTTGCTCATCGCCCACGCCGGTACGGCGCACATTTTCGACCGCGGTAAAGTAGCGGCGGACGATCTCCATCTTGGAAGCGTCGCGGCAGGCATCGTCATCGGTGATGGCAAAGCCGACCATATTGACGCCCATGTCCGTAGGACTCTGGTAGGGGCTCTTGCCCAGAATCTTTTCCATCAGGGCACGGACCACCGGGAAGGCCTCGACGTCGCGGTTGTAGTTGACCGTGGTCTTGTTGTAGGCCTCAAGGTGGAACGAATCGATGATATTGGCGTCGTCGAGGTCAGCCGTGGCGGCCTCGTAGGCAATATTGACCGGATGCGTCAGAGGAAGATTCCAGACCGGGAAGGTCTCGAACTTGGCATAGCCGGCGGCGGTACCGTGCTTATGCTCGTGATACAGCTGCGAGAGGCAAGTGGCGAGCTTGCCCGAGCCGGGGCCGGGTGCCGTCACGACAACGAGCGGACGCGTGGTCTCGACAAACTCGTTCTTGCCGTAGCCATCGTCGGACACGATCAGATCGACATCGTGCGGATACCCCTCGATGGGATAGTGCAGCTTGGCGGGAATACCGAGCGCGTTCAGGCGGTTGCGGAACACATCGGCAGCGGGCTGGCCGGCGTACTGGGTGATGACCACAGCCGCGACGGCAAAGCCGTTGCCGCGGAACAGGTCGACCAGGCGCAGCACATCCTCGTCATAGGTAATGCCGAGGTCACCACGAGCCTTGTTTTTCTCGATGTGGTTCGCGTTGATCGCGATGATAACCTCGACATCGTCGGCGATGCTCTTGAGCATGCGGAACTTGCTGTCCGGTTCAAAACCCGGCAGCACGCGGCTCGCATGATAGTCATCGAACAGCTTACCGCCAAACTCCAAATAGAGCTTGCCACCAAACTGCGATATGCGCTCCTTAATGTGAGCAGCCTGCAGCTCGATATACTTCGCGTTGTCGAAACCCTGGCGCATATATGGCTCCCGTCCCGTTTCCATTTAATGTTCTAGGCGATTATAA
>URNK01000224.1 GCA_900549195.1 uncultured Collinsella sp. | reverse complement strand
CGCTAGTCTCGTGGGCTCGGAGATGTGTATAAGAGACAGCTTTAAGACCAACCCTCGCCAGGTTGCGCTCGTAAGCTGGGCGGGCCTGCGCGGAGCAGCTTCAGTCGTCTTTAGTCTCTTTGCCGTGGTGGCCGGCGTTCCCGACGGACACGACCTATTTGACCTGGTGTTTGTGATTGCTGTGTCGAGCATCGTGGTGCAGGGTTCACTGTTGCCGGCGGTGGCGAAGAAGCTCGATATGATCGATGCGACCGGCGACGTGCGACGCACCTTTAACGACTACCGCGACGAGGACGGCATGTCGTTTCTAAAGCTCAAAGTGGGCGCTGGACATCCGTTTGCCGGACGCTCGCTCGCGGACATTGGCAGCGCCACAGATATGCTCGTGGTCCTGGTGCTGCGCGACGGGGCGCACCCGGTACTGCCCAATGGCGATACCGTGATCCAGGAAGGCGATCTGCTGGTGATGGCCGCCCCAACGTTCGAAGAGCGTGCCGAAGTTACGCTGCGCGAGGTCACCGTGACCCCCCACGGTCGCCTGGCCGGCCAGCGCCTGCGCGATGTGCCACAAGGCAAGCACCCCTTTATCGTGGTGATGCTCAAGCGCGACGGCCAAACGATCATCCCCGACGGCAACACCCTCATATACGCCGGCGACGAAGCCGTCATTGCCACGCTGGCGCCGTAGCCATCCCCTCAATAACTTGCGGTGAAATAGGGACTGAATAGGCTTCTGAACAGCCATTTCAGTCCCTATTTCACCGCAAGTTATTGAGGGGATGGGTTGAAAAACATTTGAATTGACACCGAAATGAAAAAAGCCGGGGGATGTCCCCCGGCATTTTTTATGCGAGTCAAGACTAAATACTTCTCGGGAAAACGCCGGCCCATTGCGTCAGCAATTTACGAGCCGCTCTACCCACCTCTGGACGGCTAAGGACTTTTCGCAGGTAGTTTGACGAACATATGTTTGCTTATTATAATATTACTTGAAAGCACCCCTTATCTCATGGTATAAAGAATACGGTTCCCTCCAAAAGAGGGGCCTCCAAGAGCCGGGGTCTTACCCCCGGCATTTTTTTGCAAAAATGGAGGCCCATCATGAGCGAACTCTCCGTCTTTGTTGACGAATCTGGCGACCTCGGAGGCGTCTCCAACTACTACCTCGTCACCCTCGTTTTTCACGATCAAAACGATGCAATCGTTGAACGCATTGACCGCTACGAGCGCGCCCTGTCGCAGTCCTCGCTTCCCAATACGCCTTTTCATGCAGGACCCCTACTGAATGGAAACGGCGACTACAAAGATCTTCCCAAGGAGCAGCGAAGGCACATGTTGAGCGCATTTCGCGCGTTCATTCAGCATCTCCCCATACGCTATCTCTGTCTGCAATACCGAATGAGCGAATTCGCCGGCAATCAAAACGGTCTCGCGGAGAGAATGAGACGAGACCTCACAGTTGAACTTTTCGACCATCTGGAATTCTTCCAGCGATACGACACCGTTAAGATTTACTACGACAACGGCCAACCGATTGTAACGAAGGTCATTCATTCTGCGCTTGAGTACGTTCTAGCAAGGGATGTCATCGTATACCGAGAAGCCACACCACGAGCCTACCGGCTATTCCAAGTTGCTGACTACATCTGTACGATCGAGCTAACGGCTATCAAGTTTGACAGCAAGGAAGATACAAAGACTGATCGGCTATTTTTTGGAACCCGAAGGACGTTCAAAAAGGGATTTCTCTTATATCTCAGGAAGAAACGGATGAACTGACCCGGGGTCACCAGTCGTCAGACGCTCCGCAGTCGTCATTGACGGCAAAGTCGCGGAGGTCGAGGCCTTCGCGTTCGGCTCGGGCTAGGAGCTCTTGGGGCGACTCGTCCTCGATATCCACTACGTCGAGCATGGCGGCCGGAAAGCCCACGCCGGCCGCACTCCCCGCGCGGTCGAGCAGGCTCTCGCGCAGTTGGTCTACATCGACATCGATCTTCATAGTGAAACCTCCTACCGGATCAGACCCCTACTCAGCAGCGCCGAGCGCATTCACGGCTGCAACAAAAGCTGCAACCTGCTTGTCATCCATCTTCGTAGCCAAACGCCCCACGGGCTCATCGTAGGCGAACTGTACCTTATCGATAAAGCAATCCCAAGCACGCTCGTCCACACGCATGGCTGCCTCGCAATACTGGCTGAGCTTTTTGAGTCCATACCAAAACGCATTCACGTGGCGTGCAGGATCCTCATCCAGCACGCCATCGTAGCGACGCTCGTTAAACTCACGCATGCGTGCCACAGCAACCTTGAGCGAGTCGCCGCCCTCGGCCGAGACCTCATCCACAAGCTCGGGAATCGGAACCTCACGTCGAACATCGTGCCTGGTAGCGCCATCGTACTCGCCCACCAACACGTCTTCATCAAGTCGAGAATCATAGTCGAAATAACTACTGCCCTGGCAAATCCCATGCGGGGAGCCCGTGCCAAACGCACAGAACAGCCCGCCGTCGGCAACAACGCGACGGTAGGTCTCAAACGCCTTCTTAACCTGAACGAACAGCTCGGAAAGCAAACCGGCATCGCACGCCGTCTCGCACGCAACGCAAGCACTGTCTCTTATACACATCTCCGAGCCCACGAGACTAGCGCTCATCTCG
>URNK01000223.1 GCA_900549195.1 uncultured Collinsella sp. | reverse complement strand
GATGTGTATAAGAGACAGGGCGCGGACCATCTGGCGGCGAGCATCCTGGCGCTCGGCGCTCTTAAGGAACTCGATGCCGCGTGTGGGGCTTCCCGCCACGGCGACCGCCATGCGGCAACGCGCGAAGTCCTGACCCGTCGCGCGACTCACGGCACGCGCGGCCACGGCGGGCGACACCAGCCGAAACGGCACGCACTGGCAGCGGCTCACGATGGTGGGCAGCATCACGTCCGCCGAGGTGCCCAGCAAGATGAACATAACGCCCTCGGGCGGCTCCTCGAGTGTCTTGAGCAGTGCGTTGGCGGTGTTGGCGCGCAGCTGCTCGGCACGGTCGATGATGTAGACCTTGGCCTTGGCGCGGATGGGCGCCAGCGGCACGTCATCGAGCAGCTCGCGGGTCTGGGCGATGAGGTAGCCCGTGGCGCTCTCGGGCGTGTAATAGTGCACGTCGGGGTGCGTATGGCGGGCGACGCGCACGCAGCTATCGCATGAGCCGCAGCCATCCTGCTCGCACAGGAAGGCCTGAGCGAGCGCCCACGCGGCGTCGAGCTTGCCCGCGCCGGGCGCGCCCAAAAACAGGTAGGCGTGCGATGCGCGGCCGCTGGCGACGGCGTTGGTCAAAAAGTCGCGCACGCGCTCTTGAGTGTCAAGCTTGGCCAGCAGGCTTGCCTGAGCGGGGGCCATGCTACTCAGCCTCCTGGGCAAGCGCGGCGGCGACGGCATCCTGGGGGATGTCGAGACCGTGCGCACGAACCAGCTCGACCGTCTGCGCGAAGACGTCTGCAATCGACGCAGTGGCGTCGATGAGCTTTACGCGATTTGGCTCTTCGGCGGCAATGCTGCAAAATCCCTGGTAGACGCGCTCCTGGAAGGCCATGCCCTTGGCCTCCATGCGGTCGGCCGCACCGCGGGCCGCCATGCGCAGCGCCGCCTGCTCGGGCGTGATGTGATAGACGAGCGTGAGCGCCGGATGCGTACCGGCGACAGCCAGGTTGTTGGCATCGCGCACCATCTGACGGTCGAGGCCATCGGCAAATGCCTGATAGCAGGTTGTGGAATCGTAAAAGCGGTCACACAGGACCACCTTGCCGGCCGCGAGGGCGGGAGCTATGACCTCGTGCACCAACTGGGCGCGCGCTGCCTCGTAGAGCAGCAACTCACAGGTGTCGCCCATCGCTGTATTGGCGGGGTCGAGCAGCAGAGCGCGGATCTTTTCGCTAATGGCGGTACCGCCCGGCTCGCGCAGGCTCACAACCTGGTAGCCAGCGAGTTCGAGCGCACGGGCAAGCAGACGCGCCTGCGTGGACTTGCCGGCGCCGTCGACGCCCTCGAGCGTGATAAAGCTATGTTGAGCGGGCTCAAAAGCCATGGGCGCAGCCCCTTCCTACAAGGCGCGTAAATGCAGATATATCAACCAAGCCATGATACCCCAGTGCTCGGCGCGTCCCCAATGGCTAATGGTGCCTTTCCAAAGTTGCGGTGAAATAGGGACTGGTTGAAGCCCTGAGACCGCCAAACAGTCCCTATTTCACCGCAACTTAGAGAGGACGGCCTCGGTCGGTACTGCCGTATCAGCCGAGGCCGCTGCATCGCTAGCGCTGTACGTAGGCGCGGACGAGCTCGAAGGTGTTGCGCACGCCGTCCACGTGGCTACGCTCGTAGTTGTGGCTCGCATACACGCCGGGGCCGATCAGACCATGGCGAATGTCGTAGCCGGCAGAGAGCGTGGCTTCGACGTCCGAACCGTAATGCGGATACACGTCGATAGCGTAATCGAGCTCAAGCTCGCGCGCGATATTGGACAGCGCCGTCACCAGGTCGTAGTTGTACGGACCGCCCGAATCCTTGGCGCAGATCGACACCATGTGCTCGGTGCAGCCTAGGTCGTCGCCCACGCAGCCCATGTCAACGCTGATCATCTCGCGCGTGTCGGCCGGCACGAAGGCGCCGCCGTGGCCCACCTCCTCGTACACGGTAAAGAGCAGCGAAACCTTACGCGAAAGCGTCACCTCGCCAGCGGCGACGGCACGCGCCAAGCCCAACAAAATGGCGGCCGATAGCTTGTCATCCAGGAAGCGGCTCTTAATGTAGCCGCTCTCCGTCACCGTCGTGCGAGGATCCATAGCGATGATGTCGCCGGTCTGAATACCCAGCTCGAGCACATCGTCCTTGCTGTCGACGTTCTCGTCGAGCAAGATCTCCATGTTCTTCTCGATGGTCTTGACCGGCTCGTCGGCCACGTGCGCCGAAGGCTCGGTGTTAAGAACCACGCCCGTGTAGACATTGCCGTCGCGCGTGTAGACGGTGCAGTTCTCGCCATCGGCCGTAGACCACTGATGCCCACCGAGCGTCGTGGGGCGCAGGCGGCCATTGTCCTTAATGGAACGCACCATGGCGCCTAGGGTATCGACATGGCTCGCCAGTACGAGCGGCTCGCCCTCGCCGCCAAGCTCAACGAGCACGTTACCCTTATTAGAACGCTCAGGCCCAAACCCCATATCGCGCAGGGTCTCCATCAGATAATCAGTCGCCGCACGGGTATAGCCGGTAGGCGAAGCAATCGAGGTAAGCGCCTTCAACTGGTCAGTAATATAGGAGAGCGTAGAATCCATCTGGGACACCAAAGTCACCCTTTCATATCTGTCTCTTATACACATCTCCG
>URNK01000222.1 GCA_900549195.1 uncultured Collinsella sp. | reverse complement strand
CACGTAAGGGGTCGTCGGCAGCGTCAGATGTGTATAAGAGACAGGTCGATAGCCGTGCGGTAGGTCTCCACGGCATCCGCCGGACGGCCGAGCTTAATGAAGCAACGACCAAGCTCGCCCAGTGCGGCGGCAGGAGCCGGATTGGCGCCGTCGATGGCAGCCTGACGGAAGGCAGTACCCGCGTTGGCATAGTCGCCCGACTGGAACAGCGCGTTACCCAGGCCCAGATAGGCCTTGAACGGCGTGGCATAGGAAGCATCCTGCGTAGCAGCAGAGAACGCCTGGGCGGCCGTCGTGTAGTCGCCCACGGCGGCGAGTGCCTTGCCGCGGTTGGTGAGCAGCGCGCCGCGCTTGCCGTAGGTGCCGTCATTGAGGGCAGCGGCGTAGGCCTCGGCGGCCTCGGCATACATGCCCAAGTGCATCAAGGCGTTGCCACGAAGGTGATCGGCCTCGCCCATAATCTCATCGGGAGTTTTTGCCGCCCCAAGCATCTGGGCTGCAGCGGAAAAATCACCCGCGCGGTAAGCGGCGCGGCCCTGTTGGATCAGCTGGCTATTCAAGGAAGTCCCCTTTACTCGTGAACGATCTCGACATGGACGATCTCGTCGCCGGCACGCAGCTGCGAAATCACATCGAGACCCTCGACCGTGGTACCAAAGACGGTGTAACCGGAATCGAGGTTATGCTGGGCACCCAGGCAGAAGTAGAACTGCGAACCCGCGGAATCGGGGTCCATGGAGCGTGCCATGGCAAGGGCACCATCGACATGGCTGTTGCGCGGATTGGTGGCAAACTCGCCCTTGATGCAGTAGCCGGGACCACCGGTACCGGGCATGCCGTCAGGGCCCTCAAGACCGGCAGCGACGTCGGCGCCGGACATATCGCGGGTATTGGGGTCGCCGCCCTGAATGACAAAGCCGGGCACATAGCGATGGAACTTAAGGCCATCATAGAAACCCATCGTGGAAAGCTCGCAGAAGTTCGCGACATGAATGGGAGCGCCCTCACCGTCAAACTTGACCTTGATGGTACCCTTCGACGTCTCGATAACGGCGCACTCGTCGCCGGCAAGCTGATACTCGGGCGTGTAGAGCTCTTTCTTAAAACCAAACATGTGGTTCCTTCCTCGTGCGTTTAAAGCATATTTGTACGAATTGTAGCAATAAGCATGCGCTTACATCAATTGCGCACGTAGGTTATGCCGACTATGGCGAACTAATTTTAGGAACGCTGCTGCGGCTTCCAGGAGCCCACATTGGCGTCGTACTGGTTCAGCGCGCTGTTGCCGCTCTGCGCGATGGGCGCCAGGATCTCGCTTTGGTGGGAACTCATCGACTCACCATCAGGAATGGCCAGCGAGATATCCCAGCTCTGGCAGATCACGTCGACACGCTCGTACATCCACTCGGCAAGCTGCTTTAAGTGGGCGATGTCGTCCGCATAGACCGTATCGTCCTGATACTTAAGGTTGTTGAGCTCATCTTGCGTCTTTTTGATCTGGTCGCGCAGGGCGTAGGCACTCTGCGACAGCTCCTGACGGGTGGACAGCGGCGTTCGGAGATAACCGTTGTTAAAGGAATCGATGACCTCGCCGATCTGGTCCTCGTCACCGTAGGACACGATGGTCTGATACAGACCGTCGAGCCTGGTATAGAGCCGATCATCGGTCAGCACGGTTTCTTCCTGGACCACCTCGGCAGAATCGTCTTGCTTGGTATCGTCCTCAGTCGCCTCGCCCTTTTGGCGCGTGGGGAAGGTCGTCTGCGCAGCCTGGCCAAACTGGTCGTAGAAGGCAGGCATGACACCCATGGGATCGGCCGTCACGAACCAATAGGCACCGCCGCAAACGACGGCAAGGACCGCGATGACGATGAGCGGCTTGGGGATATGACGCTTGTGCTTGTGATAGGCGTCCTCGTCGGGATGCACCTTGCGCTTGGGTTTTTGAGCATCGTCATGCAGGGAAACGGGCGTGGGAATATCGACCTTGGGGATACCGAAATCCTTATCGAAAGCCGGCAGCACGCAGGTCTCGTTAGGATCGGCGGCGTCCGAAAGAACCGCGGCAGCCGAGGCGGGCGCATGAGGCACCTCGGTATCGATCTGCTCTTGCGTTAGGCGCGGAAAGCCCGCTGTGCGGCCCGCTGCCAGGTCGGATGCGGCCGCGTCCTCGGAGAGGATACCCGGAGCAGGGCGTCCGCATTTTGGGCACGTGCGATCATGCGGAGAAAGACGGGCACCGCAGCCCTCACAGAACACGAACTCGGTGTGCTCGGGACCATCGCCCGGACCCACATAGGCGTTGCAGTAGGGGCAAAACGAGGCGCCGTCCTCGATAGTCTTAAGGCAATGCGGGCAGATCACGGCATCCTCTTTTCGAAGCAATTCAAACAATCGAGGTTAGAGCATAACATCGCCACGGCCCCACAGGAACAAGGCACCAATTCAACATCGGCAGGGCGCGTAGCTACTTCTTCTTTTTGCTTGGCATCGAGACTTTGATGCCTTGGGCGGACTTGGTCACGCGAGAGCGCTTGGCTCCGGTACCCTTCTTTTTCTTGGGCTGAGCCTGAGCCACGCCCTCGAGTGCACGGGCCTCGGCCTCGCGAGCGGTGCGATCTCTGTCTCTTATACACATCTGACGCTGCCGACGACTCCTTACGTGTAGATC
>URNK01000221.1 GCA_900549195.1 uncultured Collinsella sp. | reverse complement strand
CCGAAAGCGGGTTGGAGAACATGGCCGTGCCGCCGGTCGGCAGCGTGTGATTGGGGCCGGCAACGTAATCGCCGAGCGGCTCGGAGCTCCAAGCGCCCACAAAGATGGCGCCGGCGTTGCGAATGCCGCCGAGCAGGCCCATCGCGTCCTCGCAGTGCAGCTCCAGGTGCTCGGGCGCCACGGTGTTCACCGCCTCGACGGCGGCGGCCATGTCGGCGGCCACCACGATGGTGCCCTCATTGTCGAGCGAGGCGCGCGTAATCTCGGCGCGTGGCGACTGCGCTACCAGAATATCGATACCCGCCTCGACCTCACGCGCAAACTGCTCGTCGCAGGTCACCAGATAGCAGGCTGCCAGTGGATCGTGCTCGGCCTGGGCCATCAGGTCGGCCGCGACCACCATGGGCTTGGCCGTGGCGTCGGCCAGCACGCAGACCTCGGAAGGACCGGCGACCATGTCGATACCCACGTCACCCGAGACAATCTGTTTGGCAGCGGCGACAAAGGCATTGCCCGGGCCGGTGATTTTGTCGACGCGCGGAATGGTCTCGGTACCGTACGCCAGTGCGGCCACGGCCTGGGCGCCGCCCACCATATAGATCTCGTCCACGCCGCCGAGCTTTGCCGCGGCGAGCGTGTAGGGGCTGATCAGGCCGTCCTTTTGCGGCGGGGTCACCATGACCACGCGCTCAACGCCGGCGACCTTGGCGGGAATGGCATTCATGAGCACGGTGGAGGGATACTGCGCACGGCCGCCTGGCACGTAGATGCCAGCCGCTGCAAGCGGGGTCACCTTAACGCCGAGCATCGTGCCGTCCGGGCGCGTGGTAAACCAGCTCTGCTCGACCTCGCGCTGGTGGAACTCACGAATCTGGCGCGCAGCCTTCTCGAGCGCGGCGACAAAGGCCGGATCGAGGCCTTCGAGCGCGGCATCGATCTGCTCTTGCGGCAGACGGAAGCTCTGCAGCTCAACGCCGTCAAAGCGCTGGCAATAGTCGCGCACTGCAGCATCGCCGTTGGCACGCACGTTGGCCACGATTTCGCGGGCGGCGTCGACGATGTTTTGCGGCAGCACGCCCTTGCGGTTGAGCTGGTTGGTAACGAGGCGCTCACCGGGAGCAAGCTTGATGGTCTTCATATCGGTATCCCCTATCGGTCGAGGTTATGTTCGAAAAACGAGAGGCCGGGCGGCGGCGCCAGTCGACCCGCAGCCCAGACGTTGGGGCGCCCGTGCGTGCTCGCGCTATTGTGCCGAGCCCGCAACGGGCTCAAAATGCTTGTCCTTCACGGCCGCCGCCAAGCGATCGGCCAGATTGCGCACGCGTGGATCCAGGCGCGCGGCACCCGGGTTGACAAAGAAGCGGGCCGTGCAGTCCATGATGCGACCGGTGATGACCAGGTCGTTATCGCGCAGCGTGGCGCCCGTGGCGGTAATGTCCACGATACGGTCGGTCATGCCGACAATGGGGCCCAGCTCGATGTTGCCGTGCAGCGAGACGATGTCGGCGTTCACGCCGCGCTCGGCATACCAGGCACTCGCGATGCGCGGGTACTTAGTTGCCACGCGAAGCGACCCACGGCGGGCATAGTTGCGCTCGGCCTGGCCGGCGCGCCACGCAGGCTCCGCCTCGATAAACGTGCACAGGCCGTAGCCCAGGTCGACCAGCTGCAGCAGGTTGAGGTCTGCCTCGATAAGCGAGTCCCAGCCGCAGATGCCGCAGTCGGCACCGCCGCAGCCCACAAAGGCGGGCGCGTCGCTGGGACGCACGATGACAAATTCGATATCGCCGATCGTGCCCTCACCAGCACGCGTGTCGCGGCCGCGCACGATGAGGTGACGGCCGGGGTCGCGCAGCTCAGAGACGTCCAAGCCCGCGGCCTCGAGCACGTCGAGCGTGTCGGCCTTGAGCGAGCCCTTGGGCACGGCGATGCGCAGTGGACCCTCGGCGCCGCGACCCACGGCATGGTCACCATCGGAAGCAGCGTCCTCGGCCGAGGTATGCGCGGCCTCCAGACGCTCGAGCGAAAAGGCAAAGCCCGCCGCCGGCACCTCGATGCCGTCGCCAAATGCGCCAGTAAAGATGGAGTCGTAGCGTCCGCCTGAACCGACCGGATCGGGCAGGCCACCGGCATAGGCCTTAAAGACCAGGCCCGTGTAGTAATCAAACGAGTTCATGATGGAGAAGTCGAAGGACAGCACCCGGGCGTCCTCGGGAGCCAGGCCATCGACCAGGGCACGCAGCTCGCGCGTGAGCGGCGCAACAATGCCCGCCGCCGCCAGCAGCGCGTCGACGCGGTCGAGCACCTCGGCACCACCGTGCAGGCGCGGCAGCTCGCTAATGGCGACCTTAACGGCCTCGGACTCTGCGCTTTCCGCCACGCGGGCATCGAGGCCCACGAAGTCGTTGGCGTGCACGCAGCGCAGCGCCTCGGCAGCCAGCTCGCGATCTTCGCACGCCGCAAGCAGTTCCTTAAACGGACGCACACTGCCCGCGATAATGCGCGCACCGGGAAGTGCCAGCTTGCGCACGGCCTCGGCGACCAGTGAGACAATCTCGACATCGCCCGCGGTGTCGCCCGCGCCGATGAGCTCAAAACCTAGTTGCGTAAACTGACGCGAGCCGCCGGCATTGCGCTGACACTCGCGAACCACCGGCGCCTCATAGCGCAG
>URNK01000220.1 GCA_900549195.1 uncultured Collinsella sp. | reverse complement strand
GATCTACACGTAAGGAGTCGTCGGCAGCGTCAGATGTGTATAAGAGACAGAGATCCCAGTTCTTGGCAACGGAACGCAGAGCGCAGTCGATGCGGTCGATATGCTCGTAGGCACCGCGGCACAGCTCCAGCGCATAGGGGTCGAGGGGACCCTTCGAGATCAGGAAATCACCCTCGAGGACGCGCTCGAGCGGGCTGTCCGTGGCCTCGGCCTGAAACAGCAGCTGCAGCGCCTGACTGCGGGCAAGAGTACGCCCGCGATAAACCTTAAGGCTCAAAGGTTACTCCTTGGGGAAAACGAGGCCGTCGATGCAAACGTCAACACGCTCAACCTCAACGCCCACCTGGGCATCGATGGCGGCGACCACGGCGGCGCGAACGGCCTCGGCGAGTTTCTTGAACGGATAGCCAAAGAACACCACGACGCGCACGGTAAGTGCGAGCTTGTCGCCGACGACCTCGGCCTCGACCGCCGGCTCGGAAGCAGGGGCCTTGGACGAGAGCATCATGGAGACAAGGTTGGTGGCAAGGTCCTTGACGCCAACGGAGGCGATGCCCTCGACATCCGACACGGCGCGCGAGACGATGGCGGTCAGAACATCGGGCGAAATGCCGATGCCGTCAATCTTGATTTCCTGGGGCATGAGTCCTCCTAGAAGAGTTGGTTGCTAGACGCGGGAGACGAACTTGCCGTCGCGGGTGTCAACCTTGATGACCTCGCCCTCGTTGAGGTACATGGGGACCTGGATGACAGCGCCGGTGTCGATCGTGGCCGGCTTGGTGGAACCCTGGACGGTGTCGCCCTTAAAGCCCGGGTCGGTCTGGACGATGGTGGTCTCGATGAACATCGGCGGGGTCACGCCCATGAGCTCATCGTCGGCGAAGAGCAGCTGGCAAATGTCGTTCTCGCGCAGCCACTTGGAGTTCTCGCCCACCATGTCCTCGGGAACGGGAACCTGCTCATAGGTCTCGTTGTCCATGAAGATGTAGTCGGCACCATCGTTGTAGAGGTACTGGAACTCACGGGTGGTGAGCATGACGCTCTCGAACTTGGTGCCGGCGTTGCAGGTGTTCTCGACGACGCGGCCGCTCTTGATGTCGCGGGTCTTGTAGCGCACAAACGCGCCGCCCTTGCCCGGCTTGACATGCTGGAACTCGACGATGGTGTAGACCTTGTCCTTGATGCGGAGACCGAGGCCGTTCTTGAAGTCGGCGGTAGAAATGGTAGGCATAGCGACCTTTCTTGTTATGGGCAGAACGCACAAGCGTCCAAATTACATACGACAGAAATTATACACTTGCAGACGGCTGCTGCAGCGAGCGCATAAAAAGAGAACGCGGGGCGTCCGAATCGATCCGGACGCCCCGCCCCAAAAATCTATCGAAATGGGCTAGCAATCGATGACGTGCAGGTCGTGCGGGGTCTTGGTGAAGGGCTCGTAGCCGTTCTCGGTGACCACGCCGTAGTCCTCCAGACGCACGCCGCCCACACCGGGCAGATACACGCCGGGCTCCATGGTGATAACCGAGCCGACCTCGATGGTGTTCTTGCTGCGGTTGAAGTTGGGCAGCTCATGGATGTCGATGCCCACGCCGTGACCCAGACCATGGTTGTAATAATCGCCATAGCCGGCATCGCCGATGATCTTCTTGGAAAGCTTGAAGATGTCGTTGCCCTCGACGCCCGGATGAATGGCAGCGACGCACTCCTCGTGCGTACGGCGCACGAGCGCGTACAGGTCGAGCTGCTCCTGGGTAGGCTCGCCCATCACGACGGTGCGCGTCATGTCGGAACGATAATCGCAGTAGCCCGCGCCGTAATCCATGAGAACGAAATCGCCCTTCTCGATGACACGGTCACTCGGGACGGCATGCGGGTTGGCGGTGTTGGGACCGCTCGCCACGATGGAGCCGAAGGCAAGGCTGTCGGCGCCGTTGGCGAACATAAAATTCTCGAGCTCGTTGCGAACCTGCTTCTCGGTCATACCGGGCTTAATAAACCCGAGCATGTGCTGGAAGGCGGCGTCGGTGATCGACTGTGCGTGGCGCATGAGCTCGATCTCCTCGGCGTCCTTGATGGCGCGCATCTTGCGGATGTCGTCGTGCATCAGCGGCAGCATGCAGGCGACGGAGCGGTCCTCCAGGCCGCGCTGAATGCCCTGGTAGAAATTAATCTGCATATCGTCCTCGACAGCGCAGACGCGGCACTTGTTGGCCGCAATCTTGCCGGCGACCCAACCGGGGATGGTGCCCTCGTCCATGTCGTAGACCCAGGGGCTGCCGGCGGGCGTGTTCTCCTCAAAGCTGTTGAGGTAGCGCGAGTCGGTGTGGAACAGGCACTGGTCGGCCGTAATAAACGCAGCGTGCGGGAACTCGAAGGTGTAGTCGAAGACGCCCTTCACGCCCGTAAGCCAACGAAGGTTGGCCTCGTCGCGCACCACGATGGCGTCGTAGCCACGCTCGACCATCAGGGCACGGACACGCTCGATACGACCGGCAGGACCGGCAGCAAACTCAGACATGCAGATTCCTTTCTTGTTGTCTCTATAAAGACGGGACGGGTCTCAATCAACGTACGGAATCGTATGCGATCCGCAACCGATTGAAAACCCGCCCCTCAACATGATACGAAAGACGATGGATGTCAATAAATCTTAGAGAAGTTCTTTGCGAGAAGCCAAGTAGGCATGAGCGTGGCGCACAAGAACCTCGTCCTCAACGCTCGTTAGACGAATGGCGCCGAGCGCTGCGGGCAGCGGCAGCATGC
>URNK01000219.1 GCA_900549195.1 uncultured Collinsella sp. | reverse complement strand
GCCTCGGTGGGAACCTCGGCCTCAAAAACGGGATGGGGCACGCTGCCGTCAGCCGGGTACTCCATGATGGCAGTCGCGATCTTAGTTCCGCCGATATCGACAGAGCAGACGTACTTGTTCTCCATGTCGCTCTCCTTAGGAGATAAAAAACAACTACAGGAAATGAAAGCGGCGTTATCGCCGCAGCTTGGTAAAGGTTTCCCGAGTGCCCGAGGTTGGGGTGAAAGCGGTCGGGCGTTGACCTAATGGGTCACGCTCGACCGCTTTCACCCCAAGATCGGGTGCCCGGGGAAGCTTTACAGGAGACCGTTGTCCTGGAGGACCTTCCTAATCGCCTCGACATTCTCGCCGGTCATGGCCTTCACCGGGCGCGGCATGGTCGGGCTGTCGAAGATGCCCATGAGGTTCATAGCGGTCTTGAAGGCGCCGACGCCACCGGCATAGCCCTGGACGCCCGAGGTGACATCCCAAATGTGCGAAATCTCATTGAGACGATCCTGCTCGGCCTTGACGGTAGCCCAGTCACCAGCCTGAGCGGCCTTCCACTGACGCACGTAGCCCTCGGGCTCAACGTTGGCGAGACCCGGGACGGAACCGTCGGCGCCACCGAGGTAGGCGCCGTCGACAACAACCTCGTGACCGGTGAGGATGCTCATCGGATGGCCGTTCTTCTCGTTCTCCTGAACGAGGTAGCGGAACGAGATGTCATCACCCGAGGAATCCTTGACGCCGGCCAGAACGCCCTCGGCGCCGAGCTTGGCAAGGAGCTTCCAAGGGAGCTTGGTATGAACGCAGACGGGAATGTCATAGGCAAAGATGGGCAGGTCGAGCTCCTCATGCAGGATGCGGAAGTGCTCCTCGACCTCGGTCATGCCCTGCAGGGCATAGAACGGGCAGGTGGCGACAAGCGCATCGGCGCCCAGCTCCTGAGCGACCTTACCGTGCTCGATCATGCGCTCGGTCTCGGTGTCGATGATGCCGACCAGAACGGGAACGCAGTGGTCGACGATACGGACGGCCTCGGAGATGATCTGACGGCGACGCTCGTCGGTGGAGAAGACGACCTCGCCCGAGGAGCCCAGGAAGAACAAGCCATCGACGCCGGCATCGATCATGCGGTTGATGCTGCGCTCAAAGGAGGCAACATCGAGCTGGTGGTCTTCGGTATCGGGAACAACGACGGGAGGGATAACGCCGGTGAATTTCTGAGTTGCCACAAGAATCTCCTTAGTTGTCTGGTGGGCAGCCCTATGCCGCCCACTCTTGTTGGCAGTGTCCAGGCCGTCTAGGCCAAAGAACACGAGTAGAACGTTTGGTTAAAAAAGTCGACGACTTCGTTTTCGAACGCATTGATGCGCTCGTGAGCGTATTTTGCATAGATGATATGCCTCCGGTCACACTCAAGACCGTTGAATACGGCAAACTGATCCTTGGGATCGCTCACGGTATCCATAAGCGATGTGCCCATGAGCACCGATCCGCGCACCCGAGAAGACAGCACCTCGAGGCCGCCAGGAAGCGGATTGGCAACCGCCGTGCAGGCGAGGCCCCGCTCGTCCAGAGCAGAAACCGCCAGCGCGACTCCGCCGCCAAGACCCTCGCCCCATGCAAAGATGCGGTCGGGGTCCATGCCATCAAGATTGCGCGCGACCTCCGCCAACGCGCAGCCCCAACGGACGCGCCTGACAAAAGCAGGCGAGGTAATCCCCTGCCGCAGATCGCTGGGTCCAATCGCCTCATCGTTCAGCGCAAGCACGGCATACCCCATGGCGGCAAACCTCGTCATGTGATGCCAGCCGCGCACAGGCCGATCGATGTCGTGGAACATCAGGCACAGCGGCACGCGCTCAGATACTCGGGCACGACCGACGGGCTCGATCAAACGAGCGTGAATCGCATCGTCACCGAGCTCAAAGGAAACCTCGGAGTAGCGGGCATACGGATTGGCGAAATCAATCGCCGTAATGGCCAGACCTTGAATTTCAAGATCCAAAGCACATGTCTCCAAATCAGAAACATCTGCCTGAACATCACCGTGCCAGTCCCGATATTCAGCGAGCCTTGACGAAACCGTCCCAGGAATCCCCGCAAGCTCGGAGACAATCAGCCCATCGACATTGCTCTCGCACTTAGACATGAGTCTCCCCTCCCTTGCAGAAAAACGGAATGATCAGATCGTCAAAATCCTGAATCTCCTCGTGGCCAAAGCCTTCAAAGAACTCATGACGCTTTTCACAGGTCAGGTTGTTATAGACCGCAAACTGCGTCGCTGGCGGACAGACAATATCGGCTGTGCCTGTGCCAAACAGCACAGGGCATTTGACCATGGGGGCAAAGTTCTTGGAATCGAAGTACGCCAGCTTGGCATAGGCTTCGTCAATACGAGTCGAGTCCTCGTCAAACCAGCGAGACCAATAGCGCAGGCCCTCGTAGGCAATGTCGTCGGCATCCAAATCCCAGACCAGGCGGAAATCTGACAGGAAGGGATAGAGGATGGCGGCGCGATTGATAAGCTCGCTGTTAAGCGCACAGGTAGCAATGCCCAGACCGCCGCCCTGCGACGCGCCGTTCACAAATACGCGGGAAAGATCGATGCCCACGAGCTCGCGAACGATGCGGCACAGGATGCGAATATCTTGGTGCAAGCGGACATAGTAGAGGTTGGCCGGGTCGCCGTCGATACCGGCGACGATATGCCCAGCAACCGTCGTGCCTTCAAATCCACCAATATCCTCGGAGGGGCCACCCTGGCCCTGTCTCTTATACACATCTGACGCTGCCGACGACTCCTT
>URNK01000218.1 GCA_900549195.1 uncultured Collinsella sp. | reverse complement strand
GTGGGCTCGGAGATGTGTATAAGAGACAGCTATCGGGGCTCGGATCCTCATGCACGCGATAGCAGGCCTCGATATCACGGTCTGCCAGCCACTCTGCAACGCACTCGTTGGCGAGCAGCATGGCTTCCTCGATAAGCGACGTGGCACACGAACGCTCACGCGCCACAATCTGCACGGGTACTCCGTCCTCATCCAACAGAGCGCGAATCTCGGCCGTGTCAAAATCGACTGAGCCGCGGGCGCGACGGATACGACGGCGGAGTTCGGCGAGTTCGTTGGCGGCGACAAGGAAATCGCCGAGGTCGACGTTGTAGCCGCGGGCGGCCTCCTCGCACGCAAGACCGCGCTCAAGCGCTTCCTCGCGCGAGGTCTCGGCAGCCGCAACATCCTCGGCCGCACCCTCCAGCACCGAATACTCAACCGCGCCGGCACGCACCAGCAGCGCCTCGGCGCCGTCATAGTCCATACGCACACGCGAGCGAATCACGCTGGGGTACGGATCGTAATGCCGCACGCGACCCTGCGCATCGAGCTCGATATCGACGGTAAACGCAAGACGGTCCTCGTCAGGGCGAAGCGAGCACAGGTCACAGGACAGGCGTTCGGGCAGCATGGGAAGCACGCGATCGGCCAGATACACCGATGTCGTACGATGGCGAGCCTCAAGATCGATATGCCCGTCCCAAGCCACATAGTGTGAAACGTCGGCGATATGCACACCCAGCTTGTAGCCACCCTCGGGCGTGCGCTCCAGCGAAATGGCGTCGTCAAAGTCGCGCGCGTCGACTGGGTCGATCGTGATGACAAAGCGGTCGCGCAGATCGCGGCGGAGCGGGTCCTTAAGCGCCGCGGACACATCGAGCGAAAGCCCCTCGGCCTCGTCCAGCGCGGCCTCGGGATAGCTATCGGTATAGCCGTAACGCGCCATCACATATTGAACGCCCAAATCGGGCGCATCATCTCCGCCAATGCGGCGCTCGATCGTCACGGTGCCCGATTCCAGGCGCGTCGGGTAGGTCAAAATGCGCGCGACAACGGCATCACCCGGGTGGACGCCCAGACGATCCGCCGAGGTATCCTCGGGCAGAATGAAGAAGTCGGCCTTCAGACGCGAATCGAGCGGCTCGATCACACCGAGCGGACCGGCGGTCTGGTACGTACCCACCACGCTTATGGCTGCGCGCTCAACCACGCCTTCGATCACGGCGCGACGCTCACCGTGCGGGCTGTTCTTAATGCTCACGGCAACGGTATCGCCGTCCATGATCTCACGCTTGCCGCGGCCCATGACCTTGTAGTCGCCGTTTTCGGTTACAACGTAGGCGCTATGCTCATGGAGCTGCACGCGCCCGGTCAGGCTCGGACGGCGTTCGCTGCGCACCGGCCCGCGCTTATTGCGAGCTCCACGCTTATGCTTGTTATTGCGCCCCATGGCGCCTCCTAACTATCGATTGCCGTTTACATCCCAAGAGTCTACCCAAATGATCCCTAGGGGACAAAAAACGGGCCGCCCCATAAGAGACGACCCGTTGGAAGGGATGAATTCCAAGCATGCCTACACGCGCAGGTAGCGGCGCATGGCGATGGCAGAACCAAAGAGACCGATAATCACGCCGACCAGAATCAGCGCAGCATAGGTCACCAGGTAGTACTGCATCGGCAGGGCAAACGACATCCAGCCGATGCTCTCCTGCAGACGCGGGATCATCAGATTGCGCAGCAGCTCCAGAACGCCGATGGAAAGCAGCGAGCCCAAAATGGCCTGCAGCACGCCCTCGGTGATAAACGGGCCACGAATGAAGCCGTTGCTGGCGCCGACCAGACGCATAATCGCAATCTCACGACGACGCGCCGTGATGGACAGGCGAATCGTGTTGTTGATGAAGATGAATGCGATAAAGGTCAGAAGACCAACGAGCACCACGGCGGCGATGCGGATGTAGTTGGTCACCTGGAACAGGCGGCTCACTTCCTCCTGGCCGTACAGCACGCTCGCGTTGACGTCGCCGTCATCCGCGATCTTCTGGAAATCGGCATCCTTCTTGAGCTTCTTTGCCGTGCTCTCGACCTTGGACGGATCGTCCATCTCAATAGCGAAGGAAGCCGGCAGCGGGTTCTGGCCATCGAGCGCGCTCATGGTGGCGTCGGCGTTGCCCGACATCTTGCTCGTATACTCGGCCAGCGCGTCGTCCTTGTCCTTATAGGTCACGGACTTGACGTTATTCCACGTCTTAAGCTCGGCCTCAAAAGCCTGAACATCGGCCTGATCGGCGTCATCACTAATGAACGCGTTGATGACAACCTGATCCTCGACGGTGCCGATCACGGAGTTCAGCATCGCAGAGCCCATGATGAACAGGCCGATGATAAACAGCGAAAGGAAGATCGTGATGACGGCGCCGAGCGAGGTAGTCCAGTTACGGAAGAAGTGGCTGATTGCCTCTTTGAAGGAGTAGCCCACGTTAGTTGGTGCCATAGTTGCCGTAACCTCCCCTCTCCTGGTCGCGGATGACGTGGCCGCCCTCGAGGGCGATCACGCGACGGTGCATGCTATCGACCATCTCGCGGTCGTGCGTGGCGACGATCACGGTGGTGCCGGTGCGGTTAATACGCTCAAGCAGCTTCATGATGCCCAGCGAGATCGCCGGGTCGAGGTTGCCCGTGGGCTCGTCGCAGATCAGCAGCGGCGGACGGTTGACCATAGCACGGGCGACGGCAACGCGCTGCTGCTCGCCACCGGAAAGCTGGTCGGGCAGCGAGTCCATCTGATCGGCCAGACCGACCAGGCGCAGCACCTCGGGCACCTGG
>URNK01000217.1 GCA_900549195.1 uncultured Collinsella sp. | reverse complement strand
GAGATGAGCGCTAGTCTCGTGGGCTCGGAGATGTGTATAAGAGACAGGTAGTAATACCCGCGCTTGGCGATCAACTCGTCGTGGTTGCCGCGCTCAATGATGCGGCCGTGGTCCAGGCAGATGATCGCGTCGGAGTTGCGCACGGTGGACAGGCGGTGCGCGATGACAAACGTCGTGCGGCCCTCCATGAGCTTGTCCATGCCTGCCTGCACGATGGCCTCGGTGCGGGTGTCGATGGAGCTCGTGGCCTCGTCCAGAATCATTGCCGGCGGATCGGCGACGGCGGCGCGGGCGATCGAAATCAGCTGGCGCTGGCCCTGCGACAGCTGCGCGCCGTTACCGGTGAGCATGGTGTCGTAGCCGTCGGGCAGGCGGGTGATAAAGTCGTCAGCGCCCGCGAGCTTGGCAGCCGCGATGCACTCCTCGTCGGTGGCATCCAGGTTGCCGTAGCGGATGTTATCCATCACGGTGCCGGTGAACAGGTTCACGTCCTGCAACACGACGCCCAGCGAGCGGCGCAGATCGGCCTTGCGGATCTTGTTGACGTTGATGCCGTCGTAGCGGATCTTGCCATCGGCGATGTCATAGAAGCGGTTGATGAGGTTGGTGATGGTCGTCTTGCCGGCACCGGTGGCGCCGACAAACGCGACCTTCTGGCCCGGCTTGGCAAACACGGACACGCCGTGCAGCACCTCGTGGTCGGGCGTGTAGCCAAAGTCGACGTTGTCCATGACCAGGTCGCCGCGCAGCGGTACGTACTCGATCTCGCCGGTTGCGCGGTGCGGATGTTTCCATGCCCACATGCCGGTGTGGTGGTCGGCCTCCTCGAACTCCCAGGTGTCGGGGTTCACCTGCGCGTTGACGAGCGTCACATAGCCTTCGTCGGCCTCGGGCTTCTCGTCGATAAGCTCAAAGATGCGGTCGGCGCCGGCGAGGCCCATGACTACGGCGTTGATCTGCTGCGAGATCTGGCCGATCTGTCCGCAGAACTGCTTGGTCATGTTGAGGAACGGCACCACGACGGCGATGGACAGCGCCATGCCCGAGATGCTCAGGTTGGGCACGCCCAGCGCCAGGAAAATGCCGCCGGCAAGGGCCACCAGCACGTAGAGCAGGTTACCCAGGTTCATAAGGATAGGCATGAGGATGTTGGCGTACATGTTGGCCTTCTGCGATACCTCGAAGAGCTTTTCGTTGCGCTCGTCAAAATCGGCCTCGGCGGCAGACTCGTGGCAGAATGCCTTGACGACCTTCTGGCCGTTCATGACTTCCTCGATATGGCCCTCGACCACGCCGAGCTCGGTCTGCTGCGCAATGAAGAAGCGCGCGGAGTTGGAGCCGAGCAGCTTGGTCATAAAGGTCATAAAGGCGACGCCTGCCACAATGACCAGGCACATCCAAACGCTGTAGTACAGCATGATAAAGAACACCGTGACGATGACGATGGTCGTCATGAGCAGGTTGGGTAGCGACTGGCTGATCATCTGGCGCAGCGTGTCGATGTCGTTGGTGTAGTGGCTCATGATGTCGCCGCGCTGGTGCGTGTCGAAGTAGCGAATCGGCAGGTCCTGCATGCGGTTGAACATCTTCTCGCGCAGCTTCTCGAGCGAGCCCTGCGTGACGATGGCCATGGCGCGGTTCCAGAAGAGCGAGGACAGGATGCCGACGCCGTAGATGCAGGCGAGGGTGGTCACGAGCTGTGCGATCTTGGGCTGTGCGGCTTCCCAATCGCCCGACTGCCACGATTCGCTAATAATCTGCAGGGCGCTCTGAAGGAAGGTCGCACCGATGGAGTTGATGATGGCGCAGAGCACCACGCCGACAACGACGAGGGGCAAAAGCACGGGGTAGAAGCCAAAGAGCGTCTTGATGAGGCGCGACATGGTGCCGCCCTTGCGGTTGAGTGCGCGCTCGGCGGTCGTTGCCTTACTCATGTGCCTCGCCTCCTTCCTGGGTCTGAGCTTGCGTTGCGGATGCCTCGGTGTCGGCCTCGACGGCCCCTTCGCCCTCGGCAGACATCTTGTTTTGCGAGGTAAAGGTCTCGCGGTAGATCTCGCTCGTCTTGAGCAGCTCGTCATGGTTGCCGATCTGCGCGATACGGCCACCCTCCATGACGATGATGCGGTCTGCGTCCTGCACGGAGCTGATGCGCTGGGCGATGATGAGCTTGGTCGTGTTGGGCAGATAGCTTGCCAACCCTGCGCGGATCTTGGCGTCGGTCTTGGTGTCGACGGCGCTGGTGGAGTCGTCCAGGATCAAGATCTTGGGGCGACGCAGCAGGGCACGCGCAATGCACAGGCGCTGCTTCTGACCGCCGGAAACATTGGAGCCGCCCTGCTCGATCCAGGTGTCATAACCCTTGGGGAAGCCATCGACAAACTCATCGGCGCAGGCCAGATGTGCCGCCTCGCGGACTTCCTCGTCGGTGGCGTTCGGGTCGCCCCAGCGCAGGTTTTCGGCAATGGTGCCGCTAAACAGTACGTTTTTCTGCAGCACCATGGCCACCTGGTGGCGCAGGGCGTCCAAGTCGTAGTCGCGCACGTCCATGCCGCCCACGCGCACGGTGCCCTCGGTGGTGTCGTACAGGCGGGCGATGAGGTTAACGAGCGTGGACTTGGCCGAGCCGGTACCGCCGATGATGCCGATGGTTTCGCCGCTCTTAATGTGCAGGTCGATATCGTCGAGCGCCTGGCGCTTTGCATGCGCGGAATACTTAAAGCTCACGTGGTCAAAGTCGATGGAACCGTCGGCAACCTCCGCAAGAGCAAAATCAGCGCTCTTGGCATTGCGTTTATGCTCTTCTGCCTGG
>URNK01000216.1 GCA_900549195.1 uncultured Collinsella sp. | reverse complement strand
GACGATGCCGTGTGCGTATCGGGCAAGACCGGCGAGGGCATTCACGATCTGCTTGAGTCCATCGTCTTTTTGATCTCTCCGCCTAAGGGCGATGCAAGCGCTCCGCTCAAAGCGCTCATTCTGGATTCGTACTTTGACGAGTATCGCGGTGTGGTGGCTACGGTGCGCGTCTTCGATGGTTCCATCAAAAAGGGCGATACGCTGCGTATGATGCAAGCCGAGGGCGACTTTTTGGTCGACGGCGTGGGCGTCAAGCGTCCTGCCGAGACCCCGGTTGATGCGCTGACGGTTGGCGAGGTCGGCTACGTGGTCACGGGCCTGAAGGACCCCGAGGCCGTTCGCGTGGGCGACACCCTTACCTGGGCGTCGAACCCCTGCCCCGAGCCGCTTCCGGGCTACCGCGAGGCCAAGCCCATGGTCTACACGGGCCTGTTCCCCATTGATAACAAGGATTACGAGAACCTGCGCGACGCACTCGATAAGCTCCACGTTAACGACCCGTCGTTGGTGTGGGAGCCCGAGACGTCCGTGGCGCTCGGCTTTGGCTTCCGCGTGGGCTTCTTGGGCCTGCTGCACATGGAGGTCGTCAAGGAGCGTCTCGAGCGTGAGTTCAACCTGGACCTCATTGCCACGAGTCCTTCGGTCGACTATCACGTGTACAAGACCGATGGCGAGATGATCGATGTCCGCAGCCCGCAGGACCTGCCCGAGGCCACGCGTATCGAGCGCATTGAGGAGCCGTACCTCAAGGCCAAGATCATCTGTCCTCCCGAGTATACGGGTGCCGTCATGCAGCTCGCCATCGAGCACCGCGGCGTGACGACCGACATGATCCATCTCACGAGCAAATCGGTCGAGATGCGCTTTGATATGCCGCTCGCCGAACTCATCTTGGACTTCTTTGATCAGCTCAAGAGCCGCACCAAGGGCTATGCCTCGCTCGACTACGAGTTCAACGAGTACCGTCCATCCGAGCTCGTGAAGCTCGATATCCTGCTTTCGGGCGACGAGGTGGACGCGCTGTCGTTTATCGTCCACAAGGATAAGGCTTACGGTCTTGCCCGCGGCCTGTGCGACAAGCTCAAGGAGATTATTCCGCGCCAGCTGTTCGAGGTGCCCATCCAGGGTGCTATCGGCAATAAGATCATTGCCCGCTCCACCGTCAAGGCGCGTCGCAAGGACGTGCTTGCCAAGTGCTACGGCGGTGATATTTCGCGTAAGCGCAAACTGCTCGAGAAGCAGAAAGAGGGCAAGAAGCGCATGAAGGCCATTGGCTCGGTCGAGGTCCCGCAGGAGGCGTTTATGGCGATTCTCAAGGTGGACGAGTAGGTCTATGACGCTCTCCGAATATAGTCAGTGGCTGCTGGGCGCTTATGCCGAGCAGCCGTTCCTTATGGCTCCCATGGCGGGCGTGACCGACCCTGCCTACCGCATCATGTGCCGCCGCCGCGGTGCCAACCTTGCCTACAGCGAGATGGTGAGCGTGGCGGGCCTTGCCTATGCCAGCAACAAGACCTGGCGCCTGGTGCTACCGGCCGACGAGGAGCAGCAGATTTGTGTGCAGCTCTTTGGATCCAAGCCCGATCAGTTTGCGAGCGCCGTCGCCGCCGTCGAGGAACGCGTTGGCGATCGCCTGTCGCTCATCGATATCAATATGGCATGCCCCGCCCGCAAGGTCGTTACCAAGGGCGAGGGCTCGGCGCTTATGCGAACGCCCGAGCTGGCGGAGAAGATCGTCGAGGCCACGGTGGGTGCGGCGCACGTGCCCGTGACCGTCAAGATTCGCAAGGGCTTTTATGCCGAGGACCGCAATGCCGCGACATTTGCCCAGATGCTTGAGGGTGCAGGGGCTGCCGCAGTCGCCGTGCATGGTCGTTGCGCCACGCAGCTCTACACGGGCCAGGCCGATTGGTCAGTCGTCGATGAGGTCGCAGATGCCGTCGAGATTCCCGTGATCGGTTCGGGTGACGTGTTCTGCGCCGAGGATGCCGCGGAGCACCTGCGTAACTCGGGTGCCAGCGCGGTGTTTATCGCGCGCGGTATCTACGGTAATCCCTGGGTCTTTGGCGATGCTCGCGCCCTTGCGCTCGATGGCATACCGGTGCCGCCGCGCAGCTCCGTCGAGCGCCTGGACGCCCTGCGTGAGCACCTAACGCTGACGCATGAGCTCCTGCCGCTCATGTCGCGCGCCCGCACGTACGCAAGCTGGTACTTAAAAGGCATGCCCCATGCCGCCGCTTGGCGTGCCCAGGTGGTGCGCTGCTCCACGTATGAGGAGTTCATGGCACTGGTCGATGAGATCGAGCGCGATGTGGTGGCCTGCGAGGCTGCCCTTGCCGCCGGCGAATCGGTGCCACCTCATCCGCTGGAGGCTTAAGGGTGGCCGTTACCGCGCTGTATGCGCACGTGCCGTTCTGTGCCCAAAAGTGCCGCTACTGCGACTTTGATTCGCGCAGTTTCGCTCCGTGTGAGCTGGGCGCCGCGCTCGATGCCTATTTTGAGCAGTTGTATGCGCGCCTCGATGCTTTTGGCAATGCCGGGGCCCTCGATCGGATCCGCACCGTCTATGTTGGCGGCGGCACGCCGTCGCTGGCGGGGGAGCGCCTGGTGGAGCTGGCGCGGCGTATTCGTGCGTGGTGCGCCCCCGTTGAGTTTACCTGCGAGGCCAATCCCGAGTCGCTGACCGCCGAGCTTGCCGCTGCGCTTGCTAAGGCTGGTGTCACACGCGTCTCTCTGGGCGTGCAAACGCTCGATAACACCGAACTTTCCGCCATCGGCCGCATCCACGATGCCGATCGTGCGCTCGCTGCCATTGCGACGGTCAAGGACGCTGGGCTTGACGTGTCG
>URNK01000215.1 GCA_900549195.1 uncultured Collinsella sp. | reverse complement strand
CGAGATGAGCGCTAGTCTCGTGGGCTCGGAGATGTGTATAAGAGACAGCCGTGGCGGCGGTGCCGTCGACGTTCACGCGCACGCGGAGCTTACCCTCGCGCTCACCGCGATCGATAGCCAACACACGGTGGTTGGGGATGCGGCGCAGCGGCTCGTCATAGCTGTAGTACGGCTCGTAGGGGGTCTTCTCGGCGGGGTCGGTGGCTTCGACGACGATATCGGCGGTGTTTTGCGTAAAGGCGCGCAGGTCGGCGACGTTCTCGGGGTCCTCGGCTACCGTTTCGGCCACGATGTCGGCGGCACCGGCGAGCGCCTTTTCGGGCGTGTCGAAGCCGGCCTCATCATTGACGTATGCCGCGGCGGCGTCGAGCGCGCTGCCCTTGGCCGAGGCTTGCATGATGATCATGTTGGCGAGCGGCTCCAGGCCGGCCTCGCGGGCCTTCTGCGCGCGGGTCATGCGCTTTTTGCGGTAGGGCTTGTAGAGGTCCTCGACACGCTGGAGCTGCGTGGCCTCGCGAATCTGCTGCTCGAGTTCGGGCGTGAGTTTGCCCTGGGCATCGATAAGCAGGATGACGTCCTCTTTACGCTGCTCAAGATTGCGCAGGTAGGACAGGCGCTCGTCGAGGGCGCGCAGGGCGACGTCGTCCATGCCGCCCGTGGCCTCCTTGCGGTAGCGCGAGATAAAGGGAATGGTGTTGCCCTCGTCGATGAGCTTGACGGCCGCTTCGATGTTGGCGGCCTTAAGGTTGAGCTCGCGGGCGAGCTGGGCGATAAGATCCATGGGACTCCTTGCGTTTAAGGTGCGTTTGCAGCACAGGGCTACCAAGGATACCACCCGTCTCAAAAGACTGTTTTGGAGCCGCGCCACGAAAACGACCTATCTACTACGTTTGAACCGTATGGGTCGACCATGCCTGGTTTTACCGAAAATCGGCAAGCCGTCTACCTGCGGTTTTTATTTCGCGATATTTGGCATGGTTGAGGGCGGTCGGTTAAACGTAGTGGATAGGCGCATTTCGTGGCGAACGAACCAAGCCAAGGTACAAAATAGCCCCCGTCCTAGAAAAATCATCGGCAAGGTAGCAAAATGCCCCGCGGGTAGGAGGCTGCTCGCGGGGCAAAGAAGAGGGGCTTATTTGCGGCGGTCCGAGGTGCTCGGCGTGGAGTTTTATCGTGGCCCACCCTAAGGCATTACAGCTCGACGAGCTGGCCGGTCTCGGCGGCCTCCTTGATGGCGTTGAGAAGTGTGAGCGTCTTGACGTTATCGGCGGGGGTCACGACGGGCTCAACCTCGCGGCGGACGACCTTCACAAAGTGCTTGAGCTGCATCTTGTGCGGTAGTGCCGGGTCCACGGCCGGAATCTCCATCTGCAGCGGCTTGTGCCAGTTGGAGGCGCCGTCGTAGGAGAACTGGTGCAGGCGGGGCAGCGACAGGGCGCCCAAGGTTCCGCCGATAAAGTAGGCGTCGGCGTCGAAGGGACGGTACTGCGGATCCTCGCGAGCGGTTGCCTCCCAGTTCCAGGGGCTGGCGGTGGCGTCGGAGATGGTCATGCTCGCGAGCGCGCCATCGGCAAAACGAACGTTGACCACGGCGGAGTCCTCGGTCTCAAAACCGCGGGCGGCGCTGGACTGCATACCCTGGACGGCAACGGGCTCGCCCAGCAGGTAGCGGAGCAGGTCGACGTCGTGCACCAGGTTGACCAGGATCGGGCCGGCACCCTTCTTGCGGCGCCACTCGACATCGAAGTACTCGTCATTCTTATAGATCATGTAGTGGAAGCTCGACACGGTGAGCTTGCCCAGCTCGCCGGACTCGATGATCTCCTTAGCCTTGTTAACGAAGGGGTTGTGGCGACGGTGCTGACCCACGAGCACGGGCACGCCGGCGGTCTCGGCCTCGGCGGCGAAGGCCTGGGCATCCTCAAGGTCGTTGGAGATCGGCTTTTCGACCAGCGGCACGATGTTGCGCTTGATGGCCTCGCGAGCAACGCCCAGGTGCAGGTCGTTGGGGGTGGCGATAATGACGGCCTCGGGCTTGACCTCGTCCATCATCTGGGCGGGATCGGTATAGAACGGCACGCCGGCGGCCTCGGCCGTGGCGCGGGCGCCCTCAAAGGCGTCGGCGATGGCGACGAGCTCGGCCTCGGGCTCCTCGGTGACAAAGCGGATGTGGTTGCGGCCCATGGCGCCGGCGCCGATAACGGCAATGCGGACGGGGTTGAGCTCAGACATTTCGACTCCTTAATACTGGTGACCGGTGGAATGCGACAAAGGGGCTGTCCCTTTGTCGCATCGGTAAAACTAGGCGGACTTCTTCTTGCTGTCGGAGACCATCATGTAGACGGTGAGCACGACGGCGATGGCGGCGATCACGATGGCGCCGTAGAAGGACTGCTGGTAGGCGGCACTGCCAGCCTCGGCGTGATACAGCACGGCGGTGATGGGCTGGCTGATCCAGGTGGAAGCGGCGTAACCCAAAAACATGATGCCGTAGTTGACGCCGATGTTGCTGGTGCCAAAGGCGCCACCGGTGAGCGGCGGGTAGATGACGAGCAGGGCGCCAAAGCTAAAGCCGAGCAGGGCGAGCGCCACAAAGAACATGCTCTGCGTAAAGCTCATCGACATGATGACGAGCGCGACGATGGTGACGACAAGGCTGATGAGCAGCGACTTATAGGCGCCGAGCTTGTCGATGATCTGGCCAAAGGACAGACGGCCAACCAGGTTGGCGCAGGTGTTGACGGAGACCACCACACCGCCGAGGGCGACGGCCGCGGCGCTCGTGGGGTCGGCGAAGAGCTGGACGGCGGCGATGGAGGCAACCTTGCCCCACGAGCAGGGTGCCCGC
>URNK01000214.1 GCA_900549195.1 uncultured Collinsella sp. | reverse complement strand
ACGAGATGAGCGCTAGTCTCGTGGGCTCGGAGATGTGTATAAGAGACAGTGCCGATCTTGGCATCGCTGCGAACGGCGCCCTCGTCATAGGCGCGACGGTAGTTGGCCACGGCCAGCGCATGTGCCAGCGAGATGTGATACTGCACGGTGCGAGCGCGGCTAAAGTCGTGGAGCTGCGGGAACCACACGCCCTCCTGATAGCGCTGCTCGGGCTCGACGATGGGCTCGTTAAAGGTGAACCAGTACTTGATCTCCTGGCCAAACTCGTGGAAGGCGACGTCGGCGTAATGTGCGTAAGCCTCGACAACCTCACGGCTCTCCCAGCCGCCACGGTTAAAAAGGTAGGTGGGCATGTCAAAGTGGTACAAGTTGACAAACGGCTCCAGGCCGGCTTCGCGAGAGGCGCGGAACAACTCGTGATACCACGCGGCGCCCTCCTCATTAAGGTTGCCGTCGGCATCGAGCAGACGGCTCCACTGGATGGAAGTGCGATAGGTATCCAGGCCCAAGTCCTTCAAAATGCGAAGGTCTTCCTGGTACTTGGCCATAAAGTCATTGCCGGCGTAAGAGCCAACGCAGTTGTAGAACGAGCCCAGATCCTGGATGGACCAGGTGTCCCACAGGTTCTCGAGCTTGCCGCCCTGGTTCCACTGACCCTCAGTCTGCGGGCCGGACATAGCAGCGCCAAAGAAGAAGTCGTTGGGCAGCTGATACTGTGCCATCAAAGTCCTCGCTTTCGTGTTCTAGAGCTTCCGGTTGGAGACGGGTTTGCTTTGGCAGGTTATCCGGCGCGGGCGCGCACCGGTCATACCGATATCCAACCCGCCAAAACAAAACCGTCCCCAAACGGTCGATCCTGTTCTGCGGAAAGATTCCGTTCGTTGCTTAAATTATAGCGCTCTAATTCTAAAGTAAAGCGTCTTTTTCTTTTTTCTTTCTCGAGCTTCTTAGATAAAGGTTATATGGGTGCCTTGTTAAGGGTTATACTTACTTGCGTATTGATATATGTCGGAAAGGAGGTTCAATGATTCCCAAATACGAGGCGATAGCTGCAGATATTCGTCGAAGCATCGAGGATGGCACTCTTAAACCGGGCGACAAGCTTCCCACCGTCGTTGAGTTCTGCGAGCTCTATAGCGTTTCCAAAATCACCGTCAAACGAGCTATCGAGCAAATCACCGAGGAAGGTCTTATTACCAGCCGACGCGGATCGGGTACCTACGTTAAGGACACGGCGGGACTTCCCGGTCAGGCGTTTTTCCAGGGCAAAAACGACCGTGCCCAGGGCTTTTCGTATGAGCACCGCGGGGAGAAGGTGACCTCGGTGGTCTACGATTTCTCGATTGTTAATCCACCAGCGGACATCGCAGCCCAGCTGGGAATTGCCGAGGATGACTTTGCCTATCACATCGTGCGCGTGCGTCAGGCCGATGAGAAGCCCATCGTTATCGAGTACACCTACATGCCCCTCGAGCTGATTCCAGGCCTTAAAAAGAAGGACCTGTACGGATCGGTCTACCACTTCATCCGCGAGCAATGTGGGCTGAAGATTTCGAGCTTCCACCGTACCATTCGCGCCGTGGCAGCAACCGAGGAAGAAGCCGAGCGCTTGGACACCAAGCCTGGCTCTCCCCTGCTCGAGCTCACCCAGATTGGCTTTTTGGACAGCGGCGCCGCCTTTGAGTATTCGGTCTCGCGCAACGTTGGCGACCGCTTTGAGTTGCACAACGTAACGTTGGCATAGGTTTTTGTAGTCATCCGGGCGCTCGCTTTGAGCTGTTTTGTGCAGCGCCCGCGCAACACAATGGGGGTATGAACATGTCCGATTTGATTAAGCTGACGCCGATCTTCCACGAGAAGATCTGGGGCGGTCGCCAGCTCGAAACCGTATTTGGCTACGACATTCCCGATGGACCCATCGGTGAGTGCTGGGCCATCTCGGCCCACCCCAACGGCGACTGCCAGATTGCGGAAGGCCCGTATGCAGGCCACACGCTGTCGTGGCTGTGGGCCGAGCACCGCGAGCTCTTTGGCAACTGCGAGGGCAAGGAGTTCCCACTGCTCATTAAGATTCTGGACGCCAAGGACGACCTTTCGATCCAGATTCATCCCAACGACGAGTACGCCGCCAAGCACGAGAACGGCAGCCTGGGCAAAACCGAGTGCTGGTATGTGCTGGACTGCGAGCCCGGTGCCACGATCATTGTCGGCCAGCGCGCGCACGACCGCGCCGAGGCCGCGCAGATGATCGAGGACGGCCGCTGGGACGACATGCTCAACGTACTGCCGATCCACAAGGGCGACTTTTTCCAGATTGATTCCGGTACCGTGCACGCCATCAAGACCGGCACGCTCATTTTGGAGACGCAGCAGTCGAGCGACGTGACGTATCGCCTGTACGACTACGACCGTCCCGGCACCGACGGCAAGCTGCGCCCACTGCACATTGAGCAGAGCCTCGACTGCATCGACTTTGATGCCCAGGCTCCGACCGACGGCACGGTGACCGCGCCCGAGGTGAACGGCGTGACCGAGCTCGAGTCTAACTCCTGCTACACCGTCGATCGCGTGCGCGTCGACGGCAGCAAAACCCTCGACCAGCGCTGGCCCTTCATGTGTCTGTCGGTCATCGACGGCGAAGGCACCGTCTGCGGCGACCCCGTCCACAAGGGAAGCCACCTGCTGGCCCCGAGCACCGTCAGCTCCATCGACCTCGAAGGCAAGATGGAACTGATCATCAGCCACCTGTAGGCCACCGGTCCCCAAGCGCTCGCCGGGACGGGGCGCGGGGTTTGGTCGCCTGCTCGGACAGTCCTGCTCGCACGGAGAGCACATTAAGTGCTCTCCGGCTCGT
>URNK01000213.1 GCA_900549195.1 uncultured Collinsella sp. | reverse complement strand
CCGCCGACGCCGCCACCGCCGCCACCGGAAAAGCCGCCGCCGCTGCCGCCGCTCGAGCTATCGGAACTCGAAGCCAGCTCACGGATGCTCTCGTGATACACGTCATCGAACGAATCGAGCGGAGACTCGTTGCCGTAATGATGGTAGTACCACCAGTAGCAGGGATAATTGTCATAGAAGCCGTCGGCCTCGCGCACCTCGGGCGGCACGGCCTCGGCAAGCTGACGCAGCACTTCCTTGGAAACACCCAGCGCCACGCCCATCACCAGCAGCTTGTTCCACAGCACCAGATCGCCGGGGACGGCTTCCTTTAGACGCGTGAAGTCCTCGAGCCAATGCTTAAGTGCCTTGCAGCGAGCCGCCACCTCGGCGCCCTCCGGCGTAAAGCGGCGGAACGTAAGGCCCACGCCGATACCCACCAGCACAATCGGCACCGAGATAACCGCGGCGGTAATGTTCGCCTGCGCGCCATCGGTAAAGAAGATGGATCCCACGGGAACAAAGGCAATCAGGATACCAAGAACCAGGCAAAACACCATTGCAACAATGCCGTCCGAGGCAACGTACTCGCTATCGGCCAGCTTGCCCTTAACGGTGTTCTGATAGTCCTCGAGCTTGTCGCCCACGGGTGTAGCGTGCTGCTTGACGTAGTGCTGCAGCTCGTCGAACGTGCGCGAGCGATCGCCGTTCTCGTCAGGCTTAGCACCGGCAAAGAAGACCTTGAGCACCATGTGGTCAATGCCCTTGGCCGACTTCCAGCCCGCATCACTCACCGTCACGCGATACGTCTGCTCTTCTTTTTCACGCCCCAACAGACCCTTCTTGGCCTTGGTCACGGTCGCCTGCTCCAGCTTGATCACACGGTCGTCAGTGAGCTTCATGAGCGTGGCGATATATGCCTGATCGGGCACCTCGTTCCAGCTCATGAGGGCCGAAAGCACGGCGGGATGGTCGGCCGAAGGCACATCGCGGAAATATTCGTCCTGGAAAAGCGGCTTGGGCTTGCGCTTGCGCAGCTTGAGCATAACGATTGTGCCGGTAAAGGCCACCGCCGCAACAACACTTAGCACGGCAAGTGCATTGGCAATCATGCGAGCGTGAGCGCGGCGGGCGTTAGCTTCGTCGGCCCATTCCTTCTCTTCGCTCAGGATCGTTGACATGCGCTCTTCGCCCGAAGCGGCAAGCTGCGGCACCCAGTCGCTAGGGAAGGCGATGCGTGCCTCGGCGAATTCGCCCTGATGCACGCAGGGAATGGTATAGGTGACCATGGGTTCGTCCGCATCGAGCGATACATCGCCCGTCAGCGGGCCGTGGCCCCATGCGCGGAAGTTATCGCCCTTGACGGCCGCCGTCCCGGCAGCGGCATTTGCGAAGTACACTTCCATCTCAACGTCATCGGAGTCCGCGGACCAGCCGTCGCCCACAAACTTCCAGTAGAGCTCGGCGGTATCGGCCCAGTTCATGACCGCACCGGTCATGGTGTAGCTCACGTAATAGATCGCGCTGTCGCCGCTCTCGTGGGGGCTGAACACCTTAATCCTTACGCCGTCACCGGTCTGCTCGACCGTGTAGACGCCAGAGTCGCCCTTGTTCGCGCTATCGACTTTGTTAAACGCGGTGTCCTCTTCCTCGACACTCAGCACGTCGACGCCCGCCGTGCCGCCCTGCTGGTTGGAGCCCGTATTGATCTCCCAAAACACGCCGTTGATGTCGTCGTCGAAATCAAACTGGCGTCCCTCGACAACGGTCAGCGATCCATCGGCCTCGACCGTGGCACTGATATAGGTCTGGGTCATGGAGTAGCCGTCGGCGTGCGCGGCGACAGGCAGCAGCAACAACGCAAGCGTGACGAGCACGCAGACGGAAGCGAATCGCGCAAACAGGTGGCGCTGCCGGCTGACTTTGGCGGCGAGGGTGTTCATAGGCACATCCTTTGTCTGTAAAACCAACAGCGCCATTGTCCCACGTTTGCGGGTACGCATGGCGAACATCTAGGCGACCGGAGCGCCAAACGGGATGAAAGTCACACCAGCACCCCGGCAGCTAGTCATTGGGGACGTTCTTAAATGACTAGTCATTAGGGACACCCTTGGCATAGCCCGCCCCGGCAATAGATACCACTTCACAGCTCCGTCACAGGTGTAGCGGCTTTGTGTGGGCGCGGCACGCGCTGATTGAGCCGCCAGCCGAGGGGCATAAAGCAGTTGAGCGAAAACGGTTTGCCCCTTTGCCGTTCGCTCGAGGATCATGTCCCCCTTTTCCGCGGAAACCCCGGCAGTTGCGAAGAGCTGCCGGGGTTTCTGTCGTTTGTGAGGCTAAGTCGGTACGCAGCGATCGAGACCTTGAGCCGCAAACCCACCGTGCGCAATGCGTACCGCCGCCAACTTGTGAGCGCAGCAACGCCTTCCCTGCCAAGCCCCGCGCTATACTCGTCCGCATGGATATCAACGCACGCAACATAGCAACACACGCCGCGGACGCACCAGCAACGGCAGCGCCCACCCCCGTCGTGGGCCGCTTTGCCCCGTCGCCCTCGGGCCGCATGCACTTGGGCAACGTGTTCAGCTGCCTGTGCTCGTGGCTTTCGGCCCGCAGCCAAGGCGGCAGCATCGTGCTGCGCATCGAGGACCTGGACGATCGCTGCAAGCGCCCGGAACTTGCCACTCAATTGATTGACGACCTGGCCTGGCTGGGACTGGAGTGGGACGAAGGCCCCTACTACCAGCACGATCGCCTGGATCTGTACGAGGACGCCCTGCGTCAGCTGCAAGACGCCGGCCTCACCTATCCCTGTTTTTGCACGCGTGCCGAACTCCACGCCGCGAGCGCGCCGCACGCGAGCGACGGCACGCCCATCTACCG
>URNK01000212.1 GCA_900549195.1 uncultured Collinsella sp. | reverse complement strand
ACGAGATGAGCGCTAGTCTCGTGGGCTCGGAGATGTGTATAAGAGACAGTGCCACGCCGGCGTCGGCTGCGGCTTGCGCATGAGCGGCGCCCAAGTCGACCTCGAGAGACAGGCCCGCTTGGCGCAGACGCTCCAGCACGGCAAGATTTTCGGGCACGGCTAGGAACTGCTTGACGCTCGCCGCAATCTTGGGGCCAATGCCCTCGCACTCGGCAATATCCTCTTCGCTCGCCAAGATGAGCTTGTCAATCGACAGGAATCGCTCGGCGATGACCTCGCCCACGCTCTTGCCCACGTGGCGGATGCCCAGGGCAAACAGCACGCGACCGAGCGGCTGGCTCTTGGACTTGTTGAGCTCGGCGATGATTTTCTCAGCCGTCTTGAGGCCCACCGGAATGGGGTCGCCCTTCTTGACGCCCTTTTTGCTGTTGGAGCTGGCATAGGTGCGGCCCGTGTCCAGGCCGGCGATGTCGTCGACCGTGAGCTGGTAGAAGTCTGCGACATCGTGGATCAGCCCGGCGGCGATCATCTTGTCGACGATCTCGTCGCCTAGGCCGTCGACGTCCATGCAGCCGCGGCTCACCCAGTGAAGCAGTCGCTCCTTGAGCTGCGCGGGGCAGTCGATGGAGACGCAGCGGTAGGCCACCTCGCCATCCTCGTGGACCACGGGGCTGCCGCACACGGGGCAGACCTCGGGCATGTGCCAGTCGACCGAATCGGCCGGGCGCTTGTCGAGCACCGGGCCCACGACCTCCGGGATTACGTCGCCTGCCTTGTGCACGATGATGGTATCGCCCTCGCGCACGTTTTTGCGACGGATCTCGTCGATGTTATGCAGCGTGGCGCGCGCGATGGTGGAGCCGGCGACCGTCACCGGGTCGAACTCGGCGACCGGTGTGAGCACACCGGTGCGGCCCACCTGGATGCGAATTTCGCGCAGGACGGTCTGCTTTTCCTCGGGCGGGAACTTAAAGGCGATGGCCCAGCGCGGCGCGCGGGCGGTAAAGCCCAGGTCGAGCTGCTGCTGGAAGCTGTCAACCTTTACGACCACGCCGTCGATGTCGTAATCCAGGTCACCGCGATGTTCGAGCGCCTGGGCACAGAACTCGTGAACCTCGGCGGGTGTGGCGCAACGGGCAACGTTAGGGTTGACGCTGAAGCCGGCGCTACGCAGCCAATCGAGGAACTCGCGCTGGCTGTGGACATGCAGTGGGTCAGTATCGGCGATGGCATAGATAAAGGTGGCAAGATCGCGGCGCGCCGTGACCTTGGGGTCCTTTTGGCGCAGGCTGCCGGCGGCGGCGTTGCGCGGGTTGGCGAAGGGGTCGCGCCCCTCGGCATCGGCCTCGTCGTTCAGACGCACAAAGCTGCCCTTAGGCATATAGACCTCGCCGCGCACCTCAATGGTGCGCTCGCGGTCGGCACCCATGTGGACAAGCGCCGGCTCGGACAGGTGCATGGGAACATCCTTGATGGTGCGCACGTTGAGCGACACGTCCTCGCCCGTGGTGCCATCGCCGCGTGTAGCTGCACGTACGAAGGTGCCGTTTTGGTAGGTAAGGGCCACGCCCAGGCCGTCGATCTTGAGCTCGCAGGTATAGGTGACGCTACCGGCGCCGAGCGCATCCTCGGTGCGTTGGAGCCACGCGTCGAGCTCGTCCAGGTCCATGGCATCGTCCATGGAATACATGCGTGCCATGTGCGTTACCGGCGTAAACTGCTCGCTCACATAGCCGCCCACGCGCTGGGTATAGCTGTCGGGCGTCACCAGGTCGGGATAGGCCGCCTCGAGCTCCTGCAGCTCAACGAGCATTTTGTCGAAGGCGGCGTCCGTGATCTCGGGCGCATCGAGCATGTAGTAGCGATAGGCGTGGTAATCGAGCTCGTGGCGCAGCTCGGCCGCGCGCGCTGCCGCCTGGGCATGGGCGTCGGTCGGTGTAGCGGTATCCGTGCTCGCGGGCGTTTCGGTATCGATGTCCACGCCGTCACCAAACAGGCTCGATTGCTCCATAGCGGCACTCCTTCGCTCGATTTCAAACGGATACTAGAGTACCACCGGTCACGATGGGGCCGAATAACCCTTTCGAACCGCACCGAATCGGCAGCCGCCAGACTGGGGTGGACAGTTAGTTCAGATACGTATAAATCCTAGAACTGAATCAGGCACGAACACCTCTGTTTCGACTAATTTTGACTCCTCGAGACCATGTAAACGTCCCACTCTCCCTTCCAAACACCCATCCGAGCCCCATCCCAATCAAAAATTGCTCAAAACGCATCCCAAGCTGCCCCAGATTTATACGTATCTGAACTAACTGTCCAGACCATTACGAACCAGGCCTCTTGCCAGCCACAAGTGATCCGTTTTCCTCCGTCCCCAACGGATCAATAAGAAAAGAGGAGCTGTCCCGTGCATGGCGGGACAGCCCCTCTGGCTTCGATCTATGAAGCGGCTCGCTAGAACCCCTGGCCGTAACCTTGACCCTGGCCCTGCTGGCCCAGCAGCTCCTCCAGGTACTGGCGCAGCTGCTCGTCGGTAATACCGCCGTTGCCGGTGTCGGTCGAACTGTCGTCCTGCTGCTGGTTCTGCAGCTCTTCATCGGAGCCCAGCTCGACAGTGACCTTCTTCTCTTCCTTGCCGCGCATAAGCGTGATCTCGACCTTCTCGCCCACCTCGTGGCTGCGCAGCGCGATGATCAGGCCATCGGCGCTCGTGATCTCGTCGTCGCCCAGCTTGGTGATAACGTCACCCTCCTGAATGCCGGCCTTGGCGGCAGGACCATCCTCAACGACGCTCGCCACATACGCGCCGCTATCGGTGCTCAGCTTGTTGGTGCGGGCGTTGAGCGCATTGACGCTCGAAAGCGTAGCGCCCATGTACGGA
>URNK01000211.1 GCA_900549195.1 uncultured Collinsella sp. | reverse complement strand
CCCCGGTATCGTGATTCGCTCCACGGCCATGGTCGGCTTCCCGACCGAGACCGACGACGAGTTTCGTGATCTTATCGACTTTATGGACACCGTCGGCTTTGACTACACGAGCGTCTTTGCCTACTCGCAGGAGGAGGGCAGCCTGGCCGCTAAGATGGAGGGTCAGGTCGACGAAGAGGTCAAGCTCGAGCGCGCCCAGGAGGCCATGGACCTGGCCGAGTCGCTCGGTTTTGCCGCCACCGCCGCACATGTGGGCGAGCGCGCCCAGGTGATCGTCGACGGTATCGAAGAAACCGAGGACGGCGCCGAGCTGATCGGCCATGCCTGGTTCCAGGCGCCCGATTCCGATGGCGCGGTGCACTTGGATGCCAGCGAGGCATCTGTGGGCGATATTCTGACTGTCGAGTTTACCGATAGCTTCTGCTATGAGCTTATCGGCCATGTTGTGGAGTAGGAGGGCATCGTGGCAAACGAGAGCAATAAGGAACTGACGAGTGTTTGGACGCCCGCCAACATCGTGACGTGCGTTCGCATCGTTTTTATCCCGGTGTTCATGATCGTGTCGGCGCTTTCTCACACGAGTGTTGCCGGTACGGATTGGAGCACCTTCGACGGCCCGCTCGCCGCCGCTGCCTTCATTCTGTATGTGATCCTGTCGTGCACCGATAAGGTCGACGGTTATCTGGCGCGTTCGCGCAACGAGATCACCGACTTCGGTAAATTCTTGGACCCCATCGCCGATAAGCTGCTCGTGTTTTCGGCCCTGCTGCTGTTCTTGGATTTTGGCGCGGTGACCGTGTGGTCCGTGTTCATTATCCTGTTCCGTGAGCTTCTGGTGAGCGCCCTTCGCATGGTCGCGAGTGCGGCCGGTGTGGTCGTTGCGGCCGATAAGCTCGGCAAGTACAAGACGGCGACCACGATGGTCTCCATCTGCGGTTACCTGTGCGTTTTTGCTATGGCCGGCTTGCACCTTGGCCCGGTGGCGCTGACGCTCGGCATCTACTCGGTGTCGCGCTTCCTGTATGCCGTTGCCGTTGTCTTGACCGTTATCTCGGGCGCCCAGTACTTCTGGAACTGCCGCAAGATCGTCTTTTCGGTCTAGGTCCTGGTGGGTATGACGGACTCTTTTGAGCAGATTTCCGCACATAACGAGGAGCTGGCGCGCGATATCGTCGAGCGCGCGAGCGCTCGGGGTGTGACGGTTTCGACGGCTGAGTCGCTGACGGCGGGTATGATCGCCTCGACGATTGCGGATATCCCGGGCGCCTCGGCGGTGCTGCGTGGCGGTGCGGTGACCTACTGCGATGAGATTAAGCATCGCGTGCTGGGTGTTGAGCAGGAGACGCTCGACCGCTACACCGCGGTGTCGCATCAAACTGCGCGCGAGATGGCGTCGGGTTCGCTGGAGCTGTACCAGAGCGATATTGCAGTGAGCGCAACGGGTTATGCCGGCCCCGGCGGTGGTACTGAGGACGATCCTGCTGGCACTTTCTATATTGGCTGGGCACATCGTTCCGCCGATGGGGGAGTGCCGGTCGTGGACTCTGTGCGCTGCCACTATGAGGGCGACCGTTCGTGTGTTCGTGCCCATGCGGTCACGGAGGCATTGGGTCGCATTGTCTGCGTGCTCGATTCTATGGAATAGACGTGTTTTAAGGGGCCTCCGGGCCCCTTAATTGTGGAGATGGGGACCTCAGAAGAATTTAGCGTTTGTGCTGTTCATAGGTGTATTTTTGCCTGCCTTGTTCTTATTTGGCCCTTTATGGTCAAGCATTTGGTCAGTGTTTGGTCGGCTTTTGGTTGGGTTTTGGAAAGGTCGGCTGCATATGATTTATCTGAACGGTTGACCACGAACAGCCGTTCGTTTATTATCGATGCAGGTTGTTAAGAGGAGGGCTATTCATGGCCAAGAATTCAGGTCCCGTACGTACCGTTCATGCTCGCACGACGGGTAAAGAGCGCGATGAGATGATCGCCACCACCAAGGCCGAGATCGAGAAGAAATTCGGCCAGGGTTCCATCATGAGGTACGGCGACGGTGGTCCCGAGCTCGAGGTCGAGGCCATTCCCACGGGCGCCCTGGCCCTCGATGCCGCGCTGGGTATCGGCGGCGTGCCGCGCGGCCGTATCGTCGAGATTTACGGTCCTGAGTCCTCCGGTAAGACGACGCTTTCGCTCGAGATCCTGGCCGAGGCCCAGGCAATGGGTGGCGTTGTGGCATTTATCGATGCCGAGCACGCGCTCGATCCCACGTATGCTGCGCGCATCGGCGTGGATATCGACGAGGTGCTCATTTCCCAGCCCGACACGGGCGAGCAGGCGCTCGAGATTGTTGACATGCTCGTGCGTTCCGGCGCCATCGATGCTATCGTCGTCGACTCCGTCGCCGCGCTGACCCCGCGTGCCGAGATCGAGGGAGAAATCGGCGATACTACGGTCGGTCTTCAGGCTCGCCTGATGAGCCAGGCGCTCCGCAAGCTCGCCGGCTCGCTGTCCAAGTCCAACACGACGTGCATCTTCATTAACCAGCTGCGTGAGAAGATCGGCGTCATGTTCGGCAACCCCGAGACTACGACGGGCGGCCGCGCCCTTAAGTTCTTCTCTTCGGTGCGTATCGACATTCGCCGCATCGACAGCATTAAGCTTAAGGACGAGGTTATCGGTAACCGCGTGCGCGCCAAGGTCGTTAAGAACAAGGTGGCAGCTCCGTTCCGCTCTGCTGAGTTCGACATCATGTACGGTACGGGCATCTCTAAGGAGGGCTCGATTCTTGACATGGCTGTCGAGTGCGGCATCTGCAAGAAGATGGGCTCCTGGTTTGCCTATGGCGAGGACAAGCTCGGCAATGGTCGCGAGGCCGCCAAGGCGTTCCTGCTCGAACACCCCGATTGCGCCGA
>URNK01000210.1 GCA_900549195.1 uncultured Collinsella sp. | reverse complement strand
GGCAGCGTCAGATGTGTATAAGAGACAGATCTTATGGCTCGACTGCACGTAATGGAACGCAGCCACGCTCAGGCCGTCATGGACGACCTGCACGATGCACTCGGACGTCGTCTGGCGGTGAGCTCGCTCGCCCCGTGCCCCGTCGAGTTTACGGCGGCGCTCGTCAACCTGTGCTCCACCCAGAGCTGCGGCAAGTGCACGCCCTGCCGCGTGGGCCTGAGCGCGCTGAGCGACCTGCTCGCCGATGTGCTCGAGGGCCGCGCCGACGAGTCCACGCTCAACTTGATTGAGCGCACGGCCCGCACCATCTACCTTTCGAGCGACTGCGCCATCGGCTACGAGGCCGGCGCCATGGCACTCACCGCCATCCGCGGTTTCCGCGATGATTTTGAGCACCATATCCGCGAGCACTCCTGCGGCTTTGATCGTGAGGCCCGTGTCCCGTGCGTCTCGGGCTGCCCGGCGCACGTCGACATTCCCGGTTACATTTCGCTGGTCGAGGCCGGCCGCTATGCCGATGCCGTCAAGGTCATCCGCAAGAACAACCCGCTGCCGCTCGTTTGCGGCCTGGTGTGCGAACATCCCTGCGAGATGCACTGTCGCCGCGGCATGGTCGATGATCCCATGAACATCCTTGCCCTTAAGCGTTTTGCCGTTGAGCACAGTGACCTCAACGACCACAAGCCGCATGTAGTGGACAACACCGGTAAGCGCGTCGCCGTGATCGGCGGCGGCCCGGCCGGCCTTTCCTGTGCCTACTACCTGGCCGTGATGGGTCATAAGGTGACCATCTTTGAGCAGCGCCACCACCTGGGCGGCATGCTGCGCTATGGCATTCCCAGCTACCGTCTGCCGCGCGAGCGCCTGCAGGCCGAGATCGACTGGATCTTGAGCGCCGGCATCGACGTTGAGCTCGATCACTCCGTCAACGGCGAGGAGCTTACCCGCCTGCGCGACGAGTTCGATGCCGTCTACCTGGCCATTGGCGCTCACAGCGATAAGAAGCTCGGCCTTCCGGGCGAAGAGGCGCCCGGCGTGGAGTCGGCCGTCAAGATGCTGCGTGCCATCGGCGACGACGAACTGCCCGATCTGAGCGGCCAGCGCGTGTGCGTCATCGGCGGCGGCAATGTGGCCATGGACGTGGCACGCTCTGCCGTGCGCTGCGGTGCCGAAAAGGTGAGCATCGTCTACCGCCGCCGCATCTGCGACATGACGGCCCAGGACGCCGAGATTGCCGGCGCCCAGGCTGAGGGTTGCGAGGTTCTGGAGCTCACGGCGCCGCTCGCCATCGAGACGGGCGAAGATGGTCGCGTGAGCGGCCTGCGCGTGCAACCGCAGATTATCGGCGAGCCCCGCCGCGGTCGTCCGGCTCCGCGTGCCGCCGCTACGCCCGAGCGCGTCATCCCCTGCGAGCGCGTGTTTGTCGCCATTGGTCAGGACATCGATTCCAAGCCGTTTGAGGAGATGGGCATTGCCTGCAAGTGGGGCTGCGTGGTCACCGATTCGGATGGCGCCGTGCCTAACTTCGATGGCCTCTTTAGCGGCGGCGACTGCCAGACCGGCCCCGCCACCGTCATTCGCGCTATCAATGCCGGTCGCGTGGCTTCGGCAAACATCGACCACTACCTGGGCTTCGATCACAAGATTAAGCTCGACGTCGAGCTGCCGACCGTTCAGTTTAAGGGCAAGCATGAGTGTGGCCGCTGCGAACTGGGCGAGCGCGAGGCCGGCGAGCGTATCCACGATTGGAATCTGGTCGAGCAGGGTCTCACCGAGCAGGAGGCGCGCCAGGAGGCGAGCCGCTGCCTGCGTTGCGATCACTTTGGTTTTGGCGCGTTCCGCGGAGGGAGGAACCTGGAATGGTAGAGCCCAACAAAACCACCGTCGGCGACAACAGCGAAAACGGAGCACACAATATGGTCAAGCTCACTATCGATAATTGCGAGGTCGTGGTTCCTGAGCACACCACGATCCTGGATGCGGCCAAGTCCGTCGGCATTCAGATTCCCACCCTGTGCTATCTGCGCGATCTAAACGAGATCGGCGGCTGCCGCGTGTGCGTGGTCGAGGTTGAGGGCTGCGACCAGCTGGTTGCCGCCTGCAACAACTACGTGCTCGACGGCATGGTGGTCCACACCAACAGCCCTAAGGCCCGCGAGGCCCGTCGCACCAACGTGCAGCTGCTGCTGTCCCAGCACGATTCGCGCTGTACGAGCTGCGTGCGCAGCGGCAACTGCAACCTGCAGACCATCGCCAACGACCTGGGCATTTTCTATCTGCCGTATCAAAGGCATTTGGCGGGCGAGGGTTGGGATTTCGATTTCCCCATCATCCGCGAAAACGACAAGTGCATTAAATGCATGCGCTGCATCAAGGTGTGCGAGAGCGTGCAGGGCTTAGGGATTTGGGACCTGACCAACCGCGCCACGCATACCGCCGTGGGTACCCGCGGGCGCGCGCCGATCGGCAAGACCGATTGCGTCGCGTGCGGTCAGTGCATCACGCATTGCCCGACGGGCGCGCTGCGCGAGCGCGACGATACCGAGACCGTGTTTGACGCGCTTGCTAATCCCGACAAGATCGTGCTGGTGCAGATCGCGCCTGCCGTGCGCAGCGCCTGGGGCGAGGAGCTCGGCATATCTCGCGAGGAGGCAACCGTCGAGCGTCTGGCCTGCGCACTGCGCCGCGTTGGCTTTGAGTACGTGTTCGACACCGATTTCTCGGCCGACCTCACCATTATGGAGGAGGGCTCCGAGCTGCTCGAGCGCCTAGGCGCCGCCGCTAAGGGCGAAGGCGACAGCCGCGGCTGGCCCATGTTTACGAGCTGCTGCCCGGGTTGGGTGCGCTTTGTGAACTGTCTCTTATACACATCTGACGCTGCCGACGACTCCTTACGTGTA
>URNK01000209.1 GCA_900549195.1 uncultured Collinsella sp. | reverse complement strand
TCTACACGTAAGGAGTCGTCGGCAGCGTCAGATGTGTATAAGAGACAGACCTTGGTGATTCCCATGCCGGCAAAGTGCTCGGCGAGGGCATCGGTCATGGCTTTGAGCGCCTCGGGATTGCCAAAGAGCGGCGTGATGTCTTTAAAGATGACTCCGGGCTCGGGATAGTCGGGGATGTCGACGATTTGAGATTCGAAGTCGTACATTACATGACCTTTCAATGGGTTGCCGAAATTTCGGCAGCGGTTATTTGCCCGCGGTGGCGGTGCCGGATTGCGAAGGGGCGACGACCTTGAGCGGCTTTACGAGAGAATCCTCGTGCGAAGCCGGCGCGGCTGTCTCTTCGTTTTTGGCCTTGGTGGACTCGGAACGTGTGATTTCCTCATCGAGTGCATCGATGTCGGCGTCCTCGACCACGGCATTGAGCGACTCAAAAACGCGGTTCTTGAGCAGCGCGGTGTGCACGCCCTCCGTCAGGTCGTGAAGCTTCTTAAACGCACGCTCGAGCTTGGCGTCGCGCTCGTCATCGGAGGTATCCATTCCGAGCATGCTCACGAGCACCTGTTCAAACATCGAGGACTCGCGGTTGGCGGAAGATACGTACTGACGCAGGTTGCGCGGCTCGATATGGAAGCGTGACAGCTCGGAGCAGTAGCGGATGATCGGGAAATCGCGGCCATCGACGAGCTCACGATTCTGCGGACTCTTGATGATGCGAATGAGGTCGTTCTCGGCGAGCGAGCGGATAAACGAAATCTCGACGCCCAGCATATCGGGAATGGTCTCGATGGGATGCAGCTTTTGCTTAGTCTCCTTGGGCTCCGTCTTGAGCGGAACATCGGACAGCAAGCCCACCTCGTAGGCGAGCGTTGACAGGTCCGTGGCGTTTTCCAAGCGTTGCTTAATCACGTTGAGCGGCATGTAGCGGGTCTTCTGCAAGTGCAGAATGACCTCTAGGCGATCAACGTCCTCCTTGGAGTACTGACGGTATCCCTTAGGCGTACGATGAGGGGTAATGAGCCCCTCATCCTCTAGAAATCTAATTTTTGAGTTCGAAAGATCGGGGTATGCGCCTCGAAGTAGGTTGACGACTTGGCCGATACTCAGATAGTTGCGTTCGGCCATGCCCTACTCACCGGTTTCGATGCGCTCCGGCGTGCTCTCGTGGTAGATGAGCGTAAACGTACCGATCTGAACGGAAGAACCGTCGTGCAGCGGGGCTGCATTGACGATGGCACCGTCAACCCAGGTGCCATTGAGCGAGCCCAGGTCCTCGATGCGAGCGCCGAGGCCCTCGCGAATAATGCGCGCGTGGCTGCGCGAAACAGTCATGTCGTTGAGGAAGATGCCGTTCGCAGGATCGCGGCCGATGGTGGTCACGTCGTCCTCGAGCTCAAAGGCGGCACCAGTCTGCGGACCCTTGACGATGGACAGAACGGGGGCGGTGATGCGCACGTTGGCCATGAGGTCGGGAACGGTGACGTCGCTTGAAGGCACGCGGAATACGCAGGTGGCGTCAGCAGTCTTATCATTCTGAGGCATATTGTTAACCATGTTGTCCATGACAACCCCTAACTTATCGCGGACGTGCCGCAAATAATGAACCGTACGTAATCATACCCCAACGAATCAGTCTTCGATTTCAGGGTTCAGAAAGTCGATGTCCTCGTCCTCGGGATGCGCGAGAGCCTGTTTAATGGCCACTCCGCCCTTAATGGAGTAGATGACAGCCGTGAGCATGGAGAAGATCACGCCGCCGTACACAAAGAAGATGCCGAGGGGCACCGAGCTTCCGTTGAGGCCCGGGAAGGCCGTAAGGGTTGCAGGTAAAAGATGCAGGCCGTCAATAACGGGGAACCCGAGCAGCATGAGCGAGAAGCCGGTCATGAGCAGTGCAGTGGCAATCTTTCCGGGAAAGACGACATCGATGGGGCGACGGTGATAATGACGCACGATAAGCGTGCCGATGCCCAGATAGATATCGCGGCCAATAATGAGCACGCAGACCCAGATTGGCAGCTCTCCGCGAACCACCAGTCCCAGCACGCCGGTGAACAGCAGCGCACGGTCGCAAATGGGATCCATGACCTTGCCGAGCCACGAGACCGTCTTAGTCATGCGGGCGATTTGACCGTCCATCCAGTCGGTGGAGGCGGCAACGGCGTAGATAACGATGGCGATGACGCGGTTGTTATCCGTCACAAACAGGTACAGAAATACCAGGGTGAGGATCAGGCGCGTAAAGGTTATGAAATTGGAGATCGTAAAGATCTTATTCGACGGGTAATCGGAAGTGCCGATAAGCTCCTTTTTGATCTTCTTTTTGATGCCCACAGGACTCCCCCGCTGGTTAACGACAAAACTTTCGATACTATACCCGTTCCGGCGATGTCTATCCAGCGTAAGCATAGAGAGTCCAGACATGTGGAGGGCGCCCTGGGCTGCGCTGGATTCTGCATTTGTGTACATCAGCCTCCAAAAGCGGCATTTTTCGGCATCTTTGGTGGCTGGTGTACACGTTTTGATTCGGTGATTACATCGATCGGGAAAGTTGTTGCTTTAAGCAAATGCGTGCGGGTCGAGATTGGCTGGCACCAAAAGAGCCCATCGGCCGTTACGGCTTCGTTAGAAACGCGCCCCACCATGAATGGTGAACCCGAAAGGTAAGACGCGCGGGCACGGCGACTCGGCCCGCGCGCCCGGAAGAGAAAGGACGAACCCATGGGTTACATGCTCGAGACGCGCGGGCTCACCAAGCGCTTCGGCCGCGGCGACCAGGCGCAGGACGCCGTGGCCGACGTGAGCCTTCATATCCGCGAGGGCGAGGTGTACGGGCTGCTCGGCCCCAACGGCTGTCTCTTATACACATCTGACGCTGCCGACGACTCCTTACGTGTAGAT
>URNK01000208.1 GCA_900549195.1 uncultured Collinsella sp. | reverse complement strand
CCCCGGCCGCACCGGCGTCCGCATCGAGGACCTAGCCCTGGTGACCGAGAACGGCGTCGAGATTCTCAACGCCTACCCCCACGATCCGGTCCGCCTAGACTAGGCACGCCACCAAAGCTTCCCTAGAAGTTGCGGTGAAATAGGGACTGTTTAAGGCTTCTAGCCCATAAAACAGTCCCTATTTCACCGCAACTGATGAGGGGATGGGTTAACGGAGTAAGCCTGCCACTTCGCCGGCTAGGGTGATGGTGCCGGCCGCTACGAAGGGCTCCCCCGCGGCCTCGAAAGCTGCGAGAGCCTCGGACACGCTGGGGTACACGCCAGCGAGCTTGTCCGCGTCCACCAGGGCAGCGAGCTCCTCTGCCGGCAGGGCGCGATCGGAATCGGTCTGGGTTACGACCACGCGCGGGAAGGCCGGGATCAGCACATCAACGATACCCGCCACATCCTTGTCGGCCAGCGCGGCGCACAGCAGCGTGGGGCGATTCTCCACGCACGGGTCGATCTCGTCCAGCGCGCTCACAAAGTTCTCGCAGCTCTGAGGGTTATGGCAGGCGTCAATCAGTTTGAGCGGATCGGTTCCCAGAACATCAAAGCGGCCCGGCGTGGGGCAGCCCATAAGCGAAGCGTCGAGAGCATCGTGGTCGAGTATGCGGCCCAGATAGCCCTCGCACAGCATAATCGCGCACGCGGCATTCTGCGGTTGATAGGCCGGCTTGACCATGCTCGACGTATAGATCGCGCGCGGCGTGGTGCAGCTAAACTCCACCGTATCGCCCACATGCGCCGGCACCTTGGTCGTGGCGTGGCTCACCACCAGCGGCACCACGCCGCACTCACGGCAACGGGCATCCATCACGCGCTGAACGCTCGGCTCATGCGTGCCCTCGCCCAGCACAACCAGACGTCCGGGCTTGATGACCGCAGCCTTCTCCCCCGCAATGGCCTCGAGCGTGTCGCCCAGGATGCGCGTGTGGTCGAGCCCGATGCCGGTGATGGCAACGGCGACGGGATCGGTCGCACTCGTGGCGTCCCAACGCCCGCCCATGCCAACCTCGAGGACGGCAACGTCCACCGCAGCCTCGGCAAACGCCCCCAGTGCGGCAGCCGTCAGCAGATCAAACGGCGTGATGGTATAGGCGCGCTCCCCCGCCGCCACACGACGAGCATTCACGTGATGTCCCGCCTCGACGGCGGCAGAAACGCCACGAGCAAAGGCCTCATCGCTCACGACGCGCCCATCGACCTCCATGCGCTCGGGATAACGCACCAACTGCGGAGACGTATACAGTGCGGTCTTTAACCCCTCACCGCGAAGGATGGCAGCCGAAAAACGCGTGGTCGAAGTCTTGCCATTGGTACCGGCGACCTGAATGCAATCGAAATACTCATCCGGACGTCCCAGCTCATCGAGCATATCGACAACCGTCTCGAGCAGAGGCCCAGCATCCCCAGAAATCCGTCCCGTATCAGCAGCAAGCCCCACAGCCTCACCAAACGAAAGCAACTCAAACGAGAAAGGAACGCTATACAAGCCAGAACGCTTAGGCATAACCAAAGTCTCCAATAACATAAAAAGAGGCCCATCAAAACAACGAGCCCCTCCCATTCAAAATATCAGCCACTACCCGCTTGCAGCGGAGTCAAGGCATCAGCAATGTGGCCATCACAGGCAGCGGACGCCCCCGTAACCGCTATGGGAGCGGTTTGGGGCTTTGCTCGATACAAGTTCCGCACGAGCCGAAGGCCACTTAATGTGGCCTTCGTGCGAGCAGGACTGTTCGCAGTAGCGAGCAATGCCCCAAACCGCGCCCCACAGTCCACCTTACGAGAAGTCAGCAACCTGAGCAGTCAGTGCCGCCAGGATCTCCTTGAGCTCTGCTGCACGGTCCCTCTTCTTCTGGACCACCGCGGGCGCGGCCTTAGCCACAAAGCCCTCGTTGGCGAGAGTCTTCTCGCAGCCGGCGAGCTCCTTCTGGGCCGCGGCAATCTCCTTCTCCAGGCGCACCTTCTCGGCCGAAAGGTCAACCTTGCCTTCGAGCACCACAAAGACCTCGACGCCGCTGTCGACCACGGCGATGCTCGCAGCCGGCTTCTCAACGTCAGTACCCATGACCAGCGAAGCGGTGTTGGCCAGCGGCTCAATCGTGGAGCGCAGGCTCTCGAGCTTCTCGATGTCCTCGGCACCGGCGCGCACGACCACGTCGAGCTCGGCTTTGGGGCTCAAGCGATAGCGCGAACGCGTGGCGCGAGCGGCAGAAACGACGGTGCGGCACAGCTCAAACGCGCGCTCGGCGGGCTCGTCGACGTACTTGGCGTAGTCGGCGGGCTCGGGCCACTTGGCGATCATGAGCGCCTCGGCGCGGTCCACGTTGCCCTCGGCGTCCAGGTCGAGCACGCTCGCCGGCATGTTGTCCCAGATCTCCTCGGTGACAAACGGCATAAGCGGGTGCATCAGGCGAATGGAGGTGTCGAGCACAAAGATCAGGTTGCGCTGCGCCTGCAGACGGCCCTCGCCCTTCAGGCGGGCCTTGGTGACCTCGACGTACCAGTCGCAGACCTCGTTCCAGAAGAACTGCTGCACGCCGCGGGCCATGTCGCCAAAGGTGTAGTTCTCGATGCCCTCGGTGACCATCTTCACGGCCTTGGCCAGGCGGCTGAACATCCAGGCGTCGGCCGGCGTCTCCACGACAGGCTCGCCGGGCGTGTAGCCCTCCATGTTCATGAGCAGGAAGCGGCTGGCGTTCCAGATCTTGGTCACAAAGCTCTTGGCCTGGTCGGTGCGCGGGCTGTCGATAAGCTTCTTGGTCTTCTTGTCGATGTTCGCATCGAACTTGACGTCCTGGTTGTTGGTGCACAACGTGAGCAGGTTGTAGCGCATGGCATCGGCGCCGTACATGCCAATGAGGTCCATGGGGTCAACGCCGTTGCCC
>URNK01000207.1 GCA_900549195.1 uncultured Collinsella sp. | reverse complement strand
GGCGCCGTACTCCCCTGCTGACCCTCGAGCTCCTCGCGGCGAAGCTGCGACTGGCAAATCTCGCGGTAGAGCTGGCAGGTCGTGTAGAGCTCATCGTGCGCGCCCAGGCCCGCGACCGAACCGTGGTCAAGTACGCAGATCATATCGGCGTCGCGCACGGTCGAAACGCGCTGGCTTACGATCACCGTAGTCAGCGGCAGCCCGCCCTCAGCAGCGCCACACACGCTGCGCTCGCGGATGGCATGGCGAAGCGCCGCATCAGTCTTAAAGTCAAGTGCCGAGGCGGAGTCGTCCATGATCAGGACCTGAGGCGAGCCCACCAGGGCGCGCGCGATGGTCAGGCGCTGGCGTTGGCCACCGCTAAAGTTCTTACCGCCCGCCTCGACCGGGGTATCGAGCCCCTGCGGCTTGTTGCGCACGAACTCGCTCGCCTGCGCCATGTCGAGCGCCGCCCAGAGATCCTCGTCGGTCGCAGCCTCGTCGCGCCAGGTCAGGTTGCTGCGGATGGTGCCGCTCACCAGCGACGCACGCTGTGGAACGGTCGCGACCACACGGCGCAGCTGGTCGAGCGGCCAGGTGCGCACGTCGGCGCCCATCACACTCACGCTGCCGGTGCTCGCATCGTACAGGCGCGGGATAAGCGAGACGAGCGTGGACTTGCCGCTACCCGTACCGCCGATAATGCCAAGCGTCTTGCCCAGCGGGAGCTCCAGGGTCGCATCGTTGACGGCATTTGCCGCGCCCGCGCCAAAGGAGAAGCTCGCATGGCTCAAGCTCAGCGCGGGGACCGGAACAGCGCCACCCGCCAGTTCGCTCGGCTTGGGCAGCGCAACCGACTGATCGCCCTCGTCGGTGATGCTCGGCTCGCAGTTGAGCACCTCGTTGATACGCGAAGCACTCGCGCTCGCCTTGGTAAAGACCACGACCAGGTTGGCGACGTACACGATGGAGGTCAGGGTCTGCGTCATGTAGTTCACAAACGCCATGACCTGGCCCTGCGTGAGCTCGCCCACGTTGACCTGAATGCCGCCCACCCACAGGATGGCGCACACACCCAGGTTCATCACCAAAAACGTCACGGGGTTGAGAACCGACGAGAGCTTGCCCACCGCGATGGCGGTATTGGCCTGGTCATCGGCGGCTTGGGCAAAACGCTCACGCTCGTGGCCCTCGCGCACAAAGGCGCGAACCACGCGGGCGCCCGAAAGCCCCTCGCGGCAAATGAGCGCGATGCGGTCGAGCTTTGCCTGCAGCTGCCTGTAGTACGGAATGCAGCGCGCCATGACAAACCAAAACACCAGGCCGATGGCGGGCGTGCAAATCAAAAAGATGATGCCGAGCTTAAGGTCGATGGCAAGGGCCGCGCACATGGAGCCCACCGCCAAGAAGGGCCAGCGGATGAGCATGCGTACGCCCAGCGCCACAGCGAGCTGCACCTGGTTGACGTCGTTGGTGATGCGGGTGATAAGCGACGGCGTGCCAAAGCGGTCGAGTTCGGCATAGCTCAACTTGTTGATGTGCTGGTAGAGCGCACCGCGGATATCGGTGCCCATGCCCTGCGAGGTGAGCGCTGCCATCTTTTGGCAGACGAGCGTAAACGAGATGCCGATCACGGCCATAGCGCCAAGCACCATACCGTAGTGGACGACGGCGTTCACATCGCGTGCGCCAATACCCTTATCGATCATCTGGGCAATCACCAGCGGCGTCAGCAGGTCAAAGATTACTTCAATCAACTTGCACGCAGGACCAATCACCATATACCGGCGAAACTTACCACCAAAACGCCTGAGCAGCTCAATCATGTATAGGCGCTCCCTATCATCATTCACATTCAATTCGAACCATGATAGTACCGCCACCCCAAAAGAAGCGTAAACAACTCGTCATTTCTAATGGGATTCGGTTTCCAAAGAAGCGGAGAGGCGCGCACCCAGCCAGTGTCGGGTCGACCACTTGGTATACTTGCATTAGTGCTACCAAGTTAGTCGCCGACCCTTGAAATGAGGTGCCGAGATGAACGACATTCTCGCAAGAAGAGCAAGACGAGCAACTGTGGGCATCGCCCTTTCCGCGGCACTTGTCGCGGGAATCGCCCCCGTAACGGCGATCGCTGCAGAAACCAGCGCCCCCACCGGTGCAGTTGCCTTGCAGACGGAAGATGCGGCCGCCGCAAAAGAAAAAGCGTATGCAGCCATGCAGGAAGCGCTCAAAAACCTCGAGGCCGCGAAAGACGCCGCAAGTCCCGAGAAAATTGCGGAAATCGATACTAAAATTGCCATTTTTCAAAAGAACTACGACACTAATTTGGCGCGAGCTGCCATATATAAGGAATCCCTTCCTACCATGCAAGCGAACATCGATGCAGCTCAAGCCGAATGCGATAAGGCCCACAATCGGACAAGAGACCTTGAGGCAGAATTAAATAAAATCCCCCACACGGATTACGAAACTATTTGGCAGTTGCAACTGGCGATCATGGATGCACAAGAGCAAGAATCTCGTTGTGAAGATAAGCTTGAACACTGCCGAATGCGCCTCGAAAGTCAGAAAAGTCTGATTTATTTCCTTGAAAGCGAAGTAGAGTTTAATAAAACCCACCTCGACGAGGAAACAGCCAAGCGAGATGCGCTCCTCGGCGATTTGGAAAAGGCACAAACGGCCTATGACGACGCCTGCAAGGCATACGAAGAGGCGAAAGCCGCGGCAGATAAGGCCACCTCGCCCGAGATAACGAAACCGACCGAGACGACGCCTCCCTCCGGCTCAACGCAACCCGCCGAGGCGACACCGCCCGTTGCCTCACCTGCAACCGGCAAAGACGCCCTACCAAGCTCCACCAAGCAGGCGAACTTGAGCAGCGGCAAGCAAGCAGATACGACCGCCTGTTGATGTTCACTAAGAAGTGGTCCGAGTGATCACTGGGAAATAAGCACCGTG
>URNK01000206.1 GCA_900549195.1 uncultured Collinsella sp. | reverse complement strand
CGAGATGAGCGCTAGTCTCGTGGGCTCGGAGATGTGTATAAGAGACAGTTCCAGCCCTCAATGCAAAGGGTCAGCCCCGTTTGGAACAGCGGCGATTCGGAGCTTTTGAGCACATGGCGCCAACCGCGATCGGTGAGTTCATCGAGCGCGACGGAAACAAAGGGCTGATCGACAAAAGGGCCATCCAGATAGAGGCGCTTGGCAATCTCGACCTGACCCGCTCCCAGCTCGCCCTCGAGCATAAGGGGCACGCCGCGCGCATAGCTCTCGGTAACCGGTACAGCCACCGAGGCCGCCCCCTCAACGATGCCGTACGCGCTCGATTCATAGCGGACCTCAACTTCGTCGGCGTTGAGCCACTCGATGCCCGCATGCGCCGCGGCGCCGCGCACCTCGCGGACCACAACGACCCAAAGCCTCCCGCCCTCTTTGTCGGTGGGGCGAACGGTCAGGCTCAGGCGCGTACCCGCACGCCCCATAACAAGACGCGCGCCGTCTCCTATACGGTCGAGGCGTTCGGCAACAAAAGTCGCCACATCCCGCTCAAGCGCCGCGTCATTCATGGTCGAGATCGCGACGTCCCCACGCGCATCGATTGCCAATGCCGAGGCCCCGGCAGCAGCCAGGGCCTCGGTCAAGATGTTCAGCTTGGCATCGCTATCCATGATTCGCCCCTGTCCGCGGCGACATGCAACCGCCGACGGTCGCACGGCCGAGTGTTTCAGAATTGAACGATATTGCCCACCAAACACTATAGGGCAGAAAGCGCCGTCCTGCGAGTATAGGTGTTGCCCCGCATCGCCATCCTGGCGGGGCGATAAGAGCTCTTCGGGACTTATAAACCTGCGGACAAGCCATACCCGCAAGAGCTCCTATCGCTCCACCGTGAGAATGCGCTCACCAGCACGCAGCACGCAAATAAGCTACTTCTCTACCAGATTCCCAGTACGTGTTGCATTCCTAAACTCATGCACGCGATGCCAATCCAGCAGCAAAAGCCCAGCGCGATGGGCTTGCCGCCCTTTTTGACCAGCTCAACGATATCGGTATTAAAACCAATAGCCGCCATGGCCATCACAATAAAGAATTTCGACAGCTCCTTGATGGGCGCCGTAAAGGACGCGGGAAGCTGAAGCACCGTGGTGATCACGCTCGCCAGCACAAAGAACAGCACGAACATGGGAAACGCGCGTTTAAGCGAGAACGTGCTTTTGGCGTCACCGCCGGCCTTGCGCGCCAGATGCATCTGCCAGCATGCGAGAACCAACGTGATGGGAATAATGGCCAGCGTCCTGGTGAGCTTGACCACTGTGGCGCTCTCGAGCACATTGGCGCCGGGGTGCATGCTGTCCCAGGCGCTCGCCGCAGCCGTTACGGACGAGGTGTCGTTGATGGCGGTACCGGCAAACAGGCCAAAGCCCTCGTTGGTCAGCCCGAGCATGCCGCCGAGCGTCGGAAACACGAGCGCCGCGATAACGTTAAACAGGAAGATGACCGAAATAGCCTGGGCAATCTCGCGATCGTCGGCATCGATGACGGGTGCGGTCGCAGCGATGGCAGAACCGCCGCAAATCGACGAACCCACACCCACAAGCGTCGCGATCTTGCCCGGCACGTTCATAACGCGGCAGAGCACAAAGGCGATGACAAGCGAGGTCGAGATTGTCGCCACGATAATCGGCAGCGACTGGGCGCCCTTGGACAGAATCTGGGAGAGGTTCATGCCAAAGCCAAGCAGGATAACCGCGTACTGCAAGACTTTTTTGGACGTATAGGTGACGCCGGCGGCGAGCTGTTCGCGACGATTCTTGGGAAAGACGAGCGCCAGGACCATGCCAAAGAGGATGGCGAATACCGGACCGCCGACCACCTCAACCTGTTTGCCGAGCAACGTCGCGGGAATGGCGATGATCAGGCAGAACAAGACGCCTTTCCAGCGCTCGCGTACGATATTTGCCAGTTGCATATGGGATTCCTTCTTTCTATTTCACGTTTGCGACGGCTTATGATACGGCAACATTGAGCACAGCCTTGCGCAAACACAGACTAAGATGCCGCGATAGTTCTCAGGCAACAGCCGAATTACCCACCGCGGAGAGCTGATTCGCGGCATAATTAACAACTGACATATGAGTTTGATAGAACAGTTGCGAGGCGCTATGGAAGAATCGATGCACGTCGGCGAGCAGGAAATGAGCCTACAGGACCAGTCCTACCACACCATTCGACGCAAAATCGTCTACCTGGACTACAAGCCGGGCGAAAAGCTGGGCGTCAAGCAGCTTTGCGATGACCTGGACATGGGTCGCACGCCCGTGCGCGAGGCTTTGGTTCGCTTGGCGCAGGAAGGCCTGGTGCGCACCGTGCCCCAGAGCGGCACCTACGTCTCGCCCATCAACCTCACCCTTGCCGAGAGTGCCTGTTACATCCGCGAGCATCTGGAAAAGCAGGTGATTGTGGAGTGCTGTGCGCGCGCCACGTCGGCCGGCATCGAGCAGCTCGACCGCGCCATCGTGCTGCAGGAAAAGGCCATGGCCGAGGAGGATCGCATCGGCTTCTTTTTGAGCGACAACCTCATGCATCACATGATTTTTAGCATCGCATGTCGCAGCACCGTGTGGTCGTGGCTCGAAGAGACCAATGCCGACCTGGAGCGCTTCCGCTGGATGCGCGCCGCCACGCAGGTTCTCGACAATCAGGACATCGTGAACGAGCACAAGCAGATTCGCCGCGCTATCGCCGGTCGCGACCCCATCGAAGCGAGCTTTTTGGTCAGCAAGCACCTGCACATGATGTTCCGCAATCAAACCGAGGTTCTGGACCAGTTCCCCGAGTACTTCGAGACCAGCAAGCTCCGCTAACCTGCCAAAAAGGGACAGGTTTATTTTGGCAGGTTTTATCCGAGCAAATGCAACAAGGCCCGGCTCCGTCTTGATGCGGAGCCGGGCCTTAGTCGCT
>URNK01000205.1 GCA_900549195.1 uncultured Collinsella sp. | reverse complement strand
CGAGATGAGCGCTAGTCTCGTGGGCTCGGAGATGTGTATAAGAGACAGGGATGTCGGCGCGAGACTTTATCATAGGGTGACAAACAACGATGAGGAGCACATGCCTATGACAGACGAGCTGGACCCCCAGACTCAACAGCATATTGATGATTCCGCAGACACCATTGACGACTGCGATACTTCTACCAGCAGCGATGGCAGCATTGATGCCGCCGTCGAGGAGGCTCCTGCCGCCGCAGGCGAGGCCGCAGACGCAAATGTCGCCGCAGAGCAAGACAAAGAAGAGCAGCTAGAGCAGCCGAACCCGAGCGATACTGAGCCCAAGGCCGAGAACGCTCCGCAAGTAGCAGGCCCCATCGAGGTGTCTTCGGAAGAAGAGCTCGACGCCGTCATGGACTCCATGATGGATGCCGTCAAAGCGATGAAGGACGCTGTCGCCGATGCCGATATCGACGCCGAGGAAGAGGAGGCCGCCGAGGCCGCCTCGACGTTTGTGCCCGGCGAGACCCCGGTTGCCGACCAGGGCAGCACCATGCCCTCGTTCCTGCAACTCGAGCACCCCACGATCGGCGCCGACGCGGTCGACCCGCACGCAGCGGGCTTTTCCGTGATTGAAGGCGGCACCGGCAATATCGCCGCGCCGCAGACTGCCGATACGAATGCCGCCGAGGCCGCGCACCCGACCACCTCGCATGCTTCCGCCACGAGTCGCGACCTGGGGAGCGCCGTCTCAAACACCGCTAACGCCGTGGGCACTTTTATCGCCCAGGGCGCGTCGGCCATGCGCGAGATGAACGCCGCCAAGAAAGCACTCGCCGATGCCCGCGCCCATTTAGCCGAGCTTGAGCAGCGCATCGCCGACCAGGCAGAGGAGCTCGAGACGCGCCAGGACATCGCAGGCCGCTACGATCAGATCATCGCCGATCAACGCCAGGCGATTGCCGCGGCACAAAAGACCGCTGCGGCAGCTGAAATAAACCGCGACGCCCACGCCGCCAAAGCGACTGAGCTCAAGGGCCAGCTCGAGCAAATGAAGGCAGAGGACGATGCGACCGAGCTCCGCCTGAAGGCTGCACTCGACGCCGTGGAAGCCCGCGAGGCGAGCTCGCGCGAGACCGGCAACCGCCTCGTTCGTCGCCTTGAGGATTCCAAGCGTATCCGCGACAAAGTGAAGGCTGAGCGCGATGCCGGTGTCGCCGCCGCACGACAAACTGCCGATGCTACGCGCGCACAGCTCGAAACCTTGCGTCGCGAGTATGCCGAGCTGCAGCGCAACCCTTCGGCAAATCCCGCCAATTACACCGTACGCACCAACGAGTTGTCTATGCAAATCTCCGACGCTGCCGACGCCCTCCGCAAGGCCGAGGAAGATATTCCGCGCGTGACTGCCGATCTTGAGCATTCACTTGCCGCCGCCGAGCAGGCCGTCGAGCAGGCACAGGCCCCCATCGCCGACGCTAAACGCGCGCACCAGGCCGTAACGGCTGAGGCAGATGCCGCGCGCGACGAGCTGCAGTCCGCAAAAACTGCCGCCGCGACGCGCCAGCGCGAGCTGCGCGAAAAGATCGCCACGCAGGACAAGGCACGCCGCGAGCAAGAGCAGGCCATCGCAAACGCCCGGGCAGATGCCGCGCATGCGCAGTCGATTATCGAGCAGGCGACCGAGGTGCACGACCATCCCGAGATCACCGAATCGCTCGCCGGGTCCTTGGCACGCGACAAGGCCGAGCATACCGAGACCGAGCGCGAAGTTGCCCAACTCGAGGCCGCCGAAGACGACGTGCGCAAGCGAACCCGCGACTCACGCGTCAAATTCACCGGAGCCATCGCCTGCATCATCGCCGCAATCCTGGTGATTATCGCAATCTGGCTGTTCGCGAGCAAGTAAGCCGGTTGCCAAAAACGCCCCAACGCAGTTGCGGTGAAATAGTTCCTGTTGAGCCCTCAAAAAGGCCAATTCAAGAACTATCTCACCGCAACTTATTAGATTGATGCAAGGTAGTCATTGGGGACGTTCTTAAACGACTAGTCATTCAAGAACGTCCCCAACGACTACCCAGGTGCCGAGCACCGCTAGAGTGTCCCCTTTGACTAGTCATTTAAGAACGTCCCCAACGACTACAGCAACAACCACGGCAACGCCGATGTTTTGGCGCGGACAGCGAAAACGCCCCTAAGCGAGCAAGGTGACGTGAAAGAGGAGGGCATTGACCTTCTGGTCATGCCCGACGATTGAACGTCAGATTGCCGCTTAGGGGCGTTTGCAGCGTCGGCCGGTTACGGCGTTTGGAAAACGCCGTAACCTACTGAATGAGCATTGCGTCACCAAAGCTGAAGAAGCGGTAGCGCTCCTCGATGGCGGCGGCGTAGGCATCCATGATCTGGTCGCGGGAGGCAAGCGCGCTTACGAGCATCATGAGCGTGGAGCGCGGCACGTGGAAGTTCGTGATCAGCGCGTCAACCACGTGATAGGTCGAGCCAGGCATGAGGTAGAGCTGCGTCGTCGCGTTCTCGCGCACCACGATGTCACCGCGGCCGAGCGTGTCGGCGCCGTCCTCACGGCCCTCAAAATAGCGCGCCGTCACAGCCGGATCGGACACCGGCGCGTCCGCGTCAAACGCGCTCTCGAGCGAGCGCACCGCCGTGGTACCGACGGCGATCACGCGATGCCCCTCGGCCTTAGCCTTATGCACGGCGTCGACCACCTCCTGCGATACGTGGTAGCGCTCGGTGTGCATGACGTGCTGCGTAGGGTCGTCCTCCTCCACCAGACGGAAGGTATCGATACCGACCTCGAGCTCGACAGCGGCAAACTTCGCGCCCTTGGCCTCGATAGCCGCCATGAGCTCGGGCGTGAAGTGCAGGCCCGCCGTGGGAGCAGCGGCCGAATGCTCCTCCTTCATGGCGTAGACGGTCTGGTACTTCTCGGGATCGCCTTCGTAATCGGTAATGTAGGGCC